>CAZHWD010000090.1:0-33144 GCA_964536335.1 uncultured Eudoraea sp.
ATATTGTATCCGGACAAAGAATTACCAAGATTTGATGTAAAAAACAATATCCCTTCCAAAAAAGTCGAAGCATCAGCCTTATTAAAGCAACTTTTAAAAAACGGAAACAACCAGATTGTTGTAAAGGACGTACAAGGAAACTACCATTTTAATGGGGCATTTAACAATGCAAAAAGCTTAAAAGAAGCGTTGTCACAGCTTCCGGGAGAACAATATGGAGCATTGGTTGAAGAAGATAAAGACTTGCTATTGGAAACTTTCGAAGAGATATTCGATCATAAATCCTTTACAGGACGCTCAGGCACCTTCTTTGGTTATGAAGGTTTAGGATCAATCTATTGGCACATGGTTTCTAAATTGTTATTAAGCGTTCAAGAAACATGTTTGTCAGCTATAGAAAATAAAGAAAATGAAGTAATTATAGGAAAGTTATTAGACCATTATTACGAAATTAATGAAGGCATAGGAGTTCACAAATCTCCAGAATTATATGGTGCTTTCACAACAGACCCTTATTCCCATACGCCGGCAACTAAAGGAGCTCAACAACCAGGTATGACAGGCCAGGTAAAAGAAGATATTTTAAGCCGATTTGGGGAATTAGGAGTATTCGTGACAGACGGAAAACTATCCTTTAATCCACGTTTGTTGAGAAAAGAAGAATTCTTAAATAAGGCAAAGAAATTCACCTTTACTGATATCAACAAGGAAATAAAAGAAATTGAACTGGAGAAAGGATCACTTTGTTTTACCTATTGTCAAATACCAATAGTCTACAAGTTATCGGAAAAGGAAAATTTGAAAGTTGTCTTTAGTGAGGATTCCATCCTGGAATATGATGAGTTAAATCTTGATTCGGCAACAAGCAAAAAAGTTTTTGAAAGAACTGGAGAAATCAATAGAATAATAGTTTCCATCAAGAAATAAACATAGAGATATGAAAAAACATATGAAAACAACTATCTATGTGCTATTAGTGATCTTAGTTTTTTCTTGCAAAAACAATACTAAAAAAGAGATTAATACTAATTCTGTGAAAGAAGTTTCAAGTTTAAACGCAAAGGATATTCTAGGTAACCCAGATTTTCTAGCAATGTCTTATGGGGGTTATAGACATCGTGATCATGATATAGAACCAACAATTGATGAACTCAAAGAGGATATGAAACTATTATCTGCCATGGGCATTAAAATTGTGCGCACCTATAAAGTTCACTTACCGCAAGCGTCTAACTTATTAAAAGCTATTAGTGAATTAAAACAAGAAGATCCCAGCTTTGAAATGTATGTCATGTTGGGAGTATGGATTGATTGTAAAAATGCATGGACGGATTTAGCGCCTGATCACGATCAAGAAAGTGAAGCCAATGCATGGCAAATTGAAGAAGCGGTTAGGCTCGCAAATCAATATCCGGATATCGTAAAGGTATTGGCAGTAGGTAATGAGGCCATGGTGAAATGGGCGGAAAGTTACTATGTGCAGCCTAATGTGATCTTGAAATGGGTAACTCACCTCCAGGATTTAAAAAAAGATGGCAAACTACCTGCGGATTTGTGGATTACGAGTTCTGATGACTTTGCCTCTTGGGGCGGACTTGGTACTGAATATCATACCGAAGATCTTGAAAAATTATATCATGCTGTAGATTATATCTCTATGCATACGTATCCCTATCATAACACACATTATAATCCAGAATTTTGGGGAGTTCCGGAAGAAAAAGAAAACATATCCGATATCGAAAAGATAGATGCAGCAATGCTTCGTGCCAAAAAGTTTGCAATGTCTCAATACGACAGTGTTTCAGGTTATATGAATAGTATAGGTATCGACAAACCAATTCATATTGGCGAAACAGGTTGGGCTACTACCTCTAACGGACATTACGGGCCTAAAGGATCCAGGGCTACGGATGAATATAAACAAGCGCTGTATTACCAACATATGCGCGACTGGACCAATGCGGAGGGTATTTCATGTTTTTATTTTGAAGGATTTGATGAACAATGGAAAGATGCTAAAAATCAAAAAGGTTCAGAGAATCATTTCGGGCTAATAAATTTAAAAAGTCAAGCTAAATATCCTATTTGGAATTTAGTAGATGATGGCACGTTTGATGGGTTGACCCGAGATGGAAAACCAATTACAAAGACATTCAATGGGGATAAGGCTGCGGTGATGCAAGATGTAATGGTGCCACCATTAGCCAGTGAAGTGAAAATTCCTGAATAATTGAAATCGTTTTGAACAGGGTCTTATTGCAAAAAGCATTCAATTAAAAAAGTCAGAAATGATTGAAAAATTCGAATTAAAAATTTTAAATGGCATTTTAATGCTTTTAGCAGGCTTTCTTGTTTCATGTGCAGATAATTCCAATACAGATATTGTGACTATTTCAGGACGCCAGATATTGGTAAATGATGTTCATTATATAATTAAGGGTATATGTTATCATCCGGTACCTAAAGGGAGTGAAAACAGAGACTTTGGAAATTTAACTGAAGATTTGTCTTTAATGGTAGATGCAGGCATAAACACAATCCGGGTATATGAACCAATCACCGACAAATCTGTCCTTGACCAGATTCAGACAGCTGGTCTCAAAGTAATACTCGGTTTTGGATATAATCAGGGAGGAAACAACGACATACGCTCGGGAACATTTATCGATTATGTCAACACCTATAAAAATCATGATGCCATATTGCTTTGGGAACTGGGAAACGAGTATAACTATCATCCGGAATGGTTTGATGATGATATAAAAAACTGGTATAATGTGATGAGTAAAGCAGCTAAACTTATACATGAAAACGATCCTGCACATCCTGTAACAACCGCTCATGGTGAATTACCAGATTCATTAGCCCTTTCATTATCTGAAAACATTGATGTTTGGGGAATGAATGTGTATCGTTATGATGATCCTACAACTATTTTTTCTGAATGGAGTGCAATTAGTTCTAAGCCAATGTATTTATCTGAAGCAGGAGGAGACAGTTATATGACTATTTCAAAAGATGGCTACGATCAAGGTAATAACGAAAAAGCACAGGCAGATGCCAATAAGAAAATTTTAAATTCTCTCTTTAGTGCAACTGATATTTGTTCCGGTGTAGCCATGTTCTCATTTACTGATGGTTGGTGGAAAGCAGGAATTCCTGAAACACAAGATCCGGGAGGATGGGCTCCAAACAGTACTGGTGTTCCGTATGACGGCACCCCAAATGAAGAGTATTGGGGAATAGTGGATATTGATAGAAATAAAAAAGAAGCATTTATTGTGGTCAAAGAAAAATATACAGATTTATCCAAGAATAATTAGTAACTGTGAATGAAACGACTTATAACCTGAAATAAACCTAAATAACCTAAAACTCTAAAAATATGTCCAACATTAAAACTGCCGCAAGAGACAAAGTCCCTATTGGGCAAAAAGCCGCCTTTGGAGCAGGTCATTTTATATTAAACATTTTACCTGGAACACTAGGTGTTTTTATTCAATTCTTCTTACTGACAGCTTGGGGAGTTGATCCCTTATGGGCCGGACTTTTGGGAGGTTTGCCAAGAATATTCGACGCTATAACCGACCCAATAATGGGTTTCATTTCTGACAATACAAAATCTAGATGGGGACGAAGAAGGCCCTACATTTTTATAGGGGCAATAATAAGTGGAATACTCTTCTTTTTGATGTGGCAGCTAGATGACAATGCCTCACAATCATATATCATTTGGCATGTAATGGTTGTTCAAATTCTATTCCTTGTTGGTAATACAATGTTTGCAACACCATTGGTAGGTCTTGGCTATGAAATGACATCTGATTATAATGAAAGAACGAGATTAATGAGTTTTGCAAACAGCATGGGACAAATCGCTTGGATGATTGTGCCTTGGCTGTATGTGATTATTCCAGACTCAAATACCTTTAATACCCAAACAGAAGGTGTCCGAACTATGGCCCTTATTGTAGGAACAATGTGTGTCGTTTTTGGAATTCTACCAGCATTATTTTGTAGGGGTATTGATTCTTCACATATGGAGAACCGAAAAGAAATTAATTTCAAAACACTTGCTTCCAATATGAAAGAATTGTTTGTTGGAATTGTTCAAGTTTCTAAAAACAAACCTTTTATGAAGTTATGTGGAGCCACGTTTTTAGTTTTTAATGGGTTTCAGCTTGTAGCGGCATTTGGCGTTTTCATTATTGTATTTTATATGTATAGTGGTAGTTATGAACTAGCGGGTACTTGGCCAGCTTGGTTTAATACAATTAATGCAATGATTACTGCATTTTTAGTCATACCCATTATTTCAAAAATGGCAGGTAAATGGGGAAAGAGAAAGGCCTTTATAATTTCCACGGCCTTATCAATTGCTGGCTACCTCTTAAAATGGTGGGGCTTTGATAAAGAACTAAATAGTAAATTTAATGAAACTGGGTTAGGGAAAGGATTAAATTCAGCCATTGGCTCTATCTTCGAATCTTTAAACCCAATATTGGATAATATTGGAATGTCTTGGTTTAGCATAGATCCGGGTAGTGAAATTCCATGGCTTATATTTGTACCGATTCCTTTATTTGCTTTTGGAATGGGTGGATTATTTACTTTGATGATGTCTATGACAGCCGATGTGTGTGATTTAGATGAATTGGAAAATGGTATGCCACGTAAAGAAGGCACTTTTGGAGCCATTTATTGGTGGATGGTTAAATTAGGTCAAGCTATCGCACTTGTTTTAGGAGGATTAATTTTAAAGATCGTAGGATTTGATCCAAATATTACTGAGCAATCTCTAGAAACTATGAACAACCTTAGAATCGCCGATATAATAGTCCCATCGTTTACGGCAGCACTCGCTATATGGGTGATGTGGAAGTACGATCTTACTGAGAAAAGAGCCAAAGAAATTAAAACAAAACTGATAGAACGTAGGGGAGAATTATAATAAAAATAAAAATTAAATAAAATACAATGTCTTATAGAGAAGAGCAACAGTTTTCCTTAAAAGGAATCGATCTTAGCCAAGATACAGGAGTAGATTTTTCTAAACATTCATTAGAAAAATTAGAGGAATTGTGGAGAAAAACCTTAAAAAGTGGAATGCACGGTTTATGTTTTAGTCTTTATGAAGATGGGCAAAGGCCAGGTGATATTATAACGGAAGAACAAGTTAGAAGGCGTATGGAAATTATTAAGCCGTACACAAAGTGGGTTCGTACTTTTTCTTGTACGGATGGTAATGAATCTATTCCTAAAATAGCTCAAGAATATGGTATAAAAACTTTGGTGGGCGCCTGGTTAGGTGATGATCCTGAGATTAATCAACGTGAAATAGAAGGCCTTATTCAATTGGCTAAAGATGGCTATGTAGATATAGCTGCAGTAGGTAATGAAGTTATGTATCGCAAGGAATTAACTGAAGATGAACTATTGGATTTTATTAACCGAGTAAAAGAAGAAGTACCAGGCAACATACCTGTAGGTTATGTGGATGCTTATTATGAATTTTCGGTTCGTCCAAGAATTACTGAAGCTTGCGATGTGATTTTGGCTAATTGTTATCCGTATTGGGAAAGCTGTCATTATGATTATTCTTTACTCCATATGAAACAAATGTTTGCGCAGGCCGTAAGTGCTGGAAATGGTAAGAAAGTAATTATTACAGAAACGGGTTGGCCAAGTCAGGGAACTAATTTGAATGATGCGTTTCCTTCACCGGAAAATGCCATGAAATATTTTATCAATACCCAAGTATGGTCGGCGAAAGAGGATATAGATATTTTCTATTTTTCATCGTTTGACGAATCATGGAAAGTGGGAGCAGAAGGGGATGTTGGAGCGTATTGGGGGCTTTGGGATAAATATGAAAATCTAAAATTTTAGAGTTAATACCCGTTAGGTTTTATAACCAAACATTACTAAATGAATTATACAAAAGAATTGAAAATAGATGCGGGAAAGGCAATTTGTTATTCTGGTTTTAGAGAGGGTCAAAATCCCGGAGGGATTTACCCAAGTTATGAAGAGATAAAGGAGGATCTTTTAATGCTTCATAACCATTGGAAATACCTTCGTTTATATGACTGCGATAGGCATACTGAAATTGTTTTGGAAGTAATTGAAAAAGAGAAGCTAAATTTCAAAGTAATGCTGGGTGCCTATATTGTTGCAGAGGCAAATAATTATGGTTGTCCCTGGGGAGGATCATATTCTGAAGAGCAACTGGAAAAAAATAAAATAACAAATGTCGCTCAGATTAAAAAATTGATTCGCTTGGCAAACCAGTACCCGGATGTCATTTTCTCGTTATCTGCAGGAAATGAAGCTTGTGTTGATTGGACCGATCACTATGTACCTGTTGATAGTGTTATCAATTATGTGAAAATGATTAAAAAAGGAGCCAAACAACCTGTTACTTTTTGTGAAAATTATCTTCCCTGGCTTGATAAGTTAAAAGACCTGGTTGAAGAAGTCGATTTTATATCTATCCATACATACCCTGTATGGGAGTATAAGAACATTCATGAGGCCCTGGAATATACCAAACAAAATTATTACGCTGTAGCAGATACTTATCCAAATAAACCAGTGGTAATTACTGAAGCAGGTTGGACAACTTTTTCCAATGGAAGAGGTATTTGCCCGAGCAATGTAAGTGAGGAACATCAGCGTATTTACTACAATGATTTAGTTAACTGGTGTGAAGAAGCAGACGTTCTTACATTTGTTTTTGAGGCTTTTGATGAACCATGGAAGGGATCGGAGGAAGCTTTAGAACCTGAAAAACATTGGGGATTATTCAAAGTAGACAGAACTCCAAAACTGGTTATGAGCGAACTTTTTTCAAATGAGACAGCTAACTAAGAGTTGTATGTTTAGGGAGGTTAAAATAGTATTATTAGCAATAGTATCTATTTTTATGTATGGATGTAATGAAAGCCAAAGAATTCATCCTATTTAAAAGCCGAAAATATTTTAGGTAATCCTCATTATCCCGCATTTTCATATGGCGCCTATGTTTTAAATCAAAATTCCCTTGGGAATCCAGATCGAAATTATTTCCCCGATCTATCAATTCTTTAAACCTTAGAGGGCCTTCTTTTACCACCATTTCAACGACTGTGGTATCACAGAGTCTGTCACCGGCGATTAGGGTATCCTGAATGTGCTTTTGAAAAGAATCTTCTTTAAAATCCAATACCACTGTTACACCTCCCTGAGCGTATTTGGTATTGGATTCTCCTTCATCACCCTTAATGACTATTACTATATTTTTATTGGAATACATTCGAGCTATTTTAATGGCAAAAGTGAGACCGGAAATACCGGATACTATCACCAAATAGTTTGTTGAAATCATGGTTATTTTGAAAGGTCCAGCATATGTTGGATTGGGATCAAAGCCTTTTCCCTAATAGCTTTGGGAACATTGATCTGCGGGCTTTCATTAAGCAAACAAGTGTATAGTTTTTGTAAGGTATTCACTTTCATATACCCACATTCACTACAGGCACAAGTATTATCTTCTTCTGCAGGGGCAGGAATCAATTGGGTATTGGGAACTTCTTTTTTCATTTGGTGCAAAATACCAGCTTCTGTAGCGACAATAAATTTTTCTGATGGATACTCTTTTACATAATTTATCATTCCGGAGGTAGAACCGATATAACTGGCAGTATTTAATATGTGTTCTTCAGATTCAGGATGGGCAATAATCACTGCATCCGGATGCTCTTTGAAGAGCGCCAATAATTTATCAATGCTGAAGGCTTCATGAACTATACAACTACCATCCCATAACAGCATGTTTCTGCCTGTTTTTTTTATGAGATACTTCCCTAAATTTCTATCGGGAGCAAAAATGATAGGTTTATTACTAGGAATAGATTCAACGATTTTGAGAGCATTTGAGGAAGTACAAACTATGTCAGACATTGCTTTTATCTCTGCACTGCAATTTACATAAGTAATAACGACGTGGTCTGGATGTGCGTCGACAAACTTCCGAAAAACATCGGGCGGACAGGAATCTGCTAATGAGCATCCTGCATTCAAATCGGGTAAGACAACTGTTTTTTCAGGATTTAGTATTTTCGCGGTTTCTGCCATAAAATGAACCCCGGCAAATACAATAATATCTGCATTTGTTGCTGTGGCCATTTGAGATAACCCTAAACTATCACCAACATAATCTGCTATTTCCTGTATTTCAGGCTGTTGATAATAATGCGCCAAAATAATCGCATTCTTCTCCTTTTTCAGCGCTGTTATTTTCTCTTTCAAATTCATTTTCAGGTTTTTGAATAATTTATTTGCAATCTTATGTTATTTATACGATAAATAAAATGATCTGTATCATGATTTCCTTGAAAAATGGCTGAAACATAGTTAGCCCTTATGTTCCTTGATTTACAGTGTAAAATATAAAACATATTGCCCAATGCATAATATAACCTGAGAAATAAGGCAAATTATTACATTAAGCTATATATTAGATTATTATTACCTAATAATCCATTCCAGCACTCCATTAATAGCAACATTTTTTTACTTTTCAAAATAAATAACACATGTCTTTAACAGAAAAAATATCAATAAAGGAAAAAATTGGATATGCCTTAGGAGATGGTGCGGCTAATATTGCCTGGAGAGGAGTGGCTACCTTTTTATTTATCTTTTATACAGATGTATTTGGTTTGAGCCCGGTTACCGTGGGTGTACTAATGCTGGTTGCTCGCTTTAGTGATGGTATTAGCGACGTGTTGATGGGTATTATTGGTGACAGGACAAAATCTAAATATGGAAAATTTCGTCCATGGATATTGTGGACCGCCATTCCGCTTGCTGCCATTCTTTCTTTACTATTTACCAGTCCTGATCTTGGGTCTTCAGGTAAAATAATTTATGCATATATAACCTATATATTTTTCACATTAATCTATACCGCTAACAATGTTCCATACGGAGCACTTATGGCAGTTATGACCGGTGATGACAAAGAGAGGACAAGTTTAGGTTCTTTTAGAATGGTTGGAGCTTTTGGAGGTGGCATGATTGTACAAGGAGCCTTACTTTTTTTAGTCGCTTATTATGGAAATGTTGACCCTGCCGTAGAGGTTAATCAATTAGACAATGAAAAATTCAGCGTAGTAGTTTCTGTCGCTGAGGATATTGAGAATGTTAATATTAAGACTGAAGATGGGATTGCAATGTTCACTTGGGATGATGTTACTATGGATTCTGAAGAAAATGTTCCAACGCCAAGAAAGAGTTTTTCTATGGAGGCAGATAAGAAATATGCATTTATTGTCGCCGGAGAGACCAATATAAAAGAAAGTAAGATTTCAATTATAGATCAAAAACGTGGTTACAGCAATTCAATGTACTTGATGTCTGTTTTCCTCGCTCTTTTTATGTTTATTACATTTTACACCACGAAGGAAAGAGTTCAACCTCCGAAAACGCAAAAAAACAATTTAAAGCAAGATTTTAAAGATTTAATTTCAAACAAACCATGGCTTGTATTATTGGTAATTGGACTTTTATTCAACGTTTATAATTCAATAAAACAAGGTATTACAATCATTTATTTTACTCATTATTTAAACAACCAATTGTTGGCTGCATCCTTTTTGATTGGTTTGATGTTGGCTTCTGTAGTTGGCGCAATGATTACCGCACCTTTAGGAAAGAAATTGGGTAAACGTAATTTGTTTATATATGCATTGATATTTTCAGGCGGGGTAAATGCCCTACTTGTTTTTTGTGGGCCAAATGATATTGAAGCAATTTTTGCGATTGGAATTGCATCTGAAATGGCAGCCGCAATATTCCCTACTTTGTTTTTTGTAATGCTTGGCGATGTGGCAGATTATTCAGAGTTTAAAAACGGACGAAGAGCGACTGGACTAATATATTCAGCCGGGTCATTTGCAACAAAGTTTGGAGGTGGAATCGCAGGTGCAATAATTGGTTTGATACTAGGGGCTTTTCATTACAACGGTCAGGATACGGCATCAATAAAAGGTGCAATTCCGGGAATAATAATGCTGATGAGTTGGGTGCCGGCAATCATTACAATAATAGCGGCCGGTTTAATGTTTTTTTACCCGCTCAACCAAAAGAAGATTGATGAGATTACCCTTGAATTGAATACTAGAAGACTTAAAGAATAAAATATAAAATAAAGAAGATTTAAATATTTTTAATATGAAATACGGATATTTTGATGATGAAAACAGGGAGTATGTAATTACAAATCCTAAAACTCCTTACCCCTGGATCAATTACCTGGGGAATGAAGATTTTTTCTCATTAACTTCAAATACCGGCGGTGGGTACACTTTTTATAAAGACGCAAAATTCCGAAGGCTAACTCGCTACAGATATAATAATATTCCGGTGGACAACGGCGGTAAGTATTTTTATATTAAAGATGGTGATACCATTTGGTCTCCTAGTTGGAAACCCATGAAAACCAAATTGGATCATTATGAGTGCCGCCATGGCATGAGCTATACCAAATTCAAAGGATCAAAAAATATGATTGAGGCAGAAGTGCTTCAATTTATCCCTCTGGGATTCTGGGGGGAAATTCAGAAAGTTTCGTTAAAGAATTCTTCATCAGATAGTAAAAAAATAAAGCTGTATTCCTTTATTGAATGGTGCTTGTGGAATGCGGAGGATGATATGACCAATTTTCAGAGAAACTTCTCTACAGGTGAAGTTGAAGTAAAGGACTCTGTTATTTATCATAAAACGGAATTTAAAGAAAGACGTAACCATTATGCTTTTTTTTCTGTGAATAATTCAATAACTGGATATGATACGGACAGGGAGACTTTTGTTGGTCTTTATAACGGTTTAGATTCTCCTGATGTGGTTGGCGAAGGGCATTCAAAAAATTCTATTGCACACGGCTGGTCCCCAATTGCATCGCATTACCTGGAAATAGAGCTTAAGCCCGGAGAGGAAAAAGAATTCATTTTTATGCTGGGTTATGTAGAAGTGGAGAAAGATAATAAATGGGAAAGCAAGTCGGTCATTAATAAGAAGCCGGCACAGGACATGATCTCAGCCTATGACACTGCAGAAAAAGTAAATAAGGCCTTTGAAGATCTAAAATCGTATTGGGATAATCTATTGGGAAAAATCTCAATTGAATCGGGAGACGTAAGGCTCGATAGAATGGTTAATATTTGGAATCAATACCAATGTATGGTAACCTTTAATATGTCTCGCTCTGCTTCTTTCTTTGAGTCTGGTATTGGTCGTGGCATGGGGTTTCGGGATTCAAATCAGGATCTAATCGGTTTTGTTCATCAAATTCCTGAAAGAGCGCGGGAACGTATTTTTGATATTGCCTCTACCCAATTTGAAGATGGTTCATGTTACCATCAGTATCAGCCCCTTACAAAAAAAGGCAATGCTGCTGTGGGTGGTAACTTTAATGATGATCCACTCTGGCTGATTCTTTCTACAACAGCTTATATAAAGGAAACAGGCGATTTTTCCCTATTGGATGAAATGGTACCCTTTGACAATGATGCTGCACGAGCGAAATCACACTTTGAACACTTAAAAGCTTCATTTTACCATGTGGTGAACAATTTGGGGCCACATAAACTACCCCTAATAGGCAGGGCAGATTGGAACGACTGCCTTAATTTAAATTGCTTTTCTGAGGATCCTAATGAATCCTTTCAAACTACGGAAAACCAAAAAGGAGGTACTGCAGAATCTTTAATGATTGCAGGACTATTTGTAGTATACGGAAAAGAATATGTAAAGCTTTGTAAGCGTGTAGGAAAAGAGAAAGAAGCTAAAGAAGCTCAGGTACATGTAGATAAGATGATTGAAGCTGTAAAAGATCATGGCTGGGACGGGGAATGGTATATACGTGCATACGATTATTTTGGCAATAAAGTGGGATCTTCAGAAAGTGAAGAAGGTAAAATATTTATCGAATCTCAAGGCTGGTGTACCATGGCTGAAATTGGAAAAGAGGAAGGTATGGTTGAAAAATCATTAAACACAGTTAAAGAGTATCTGGATTGCGAATACGGAATTGTCCTGAATTATCCGGCTTTTACTAAGTATTATATAGAGTATGGTGAGATTTCAACTTATCCTGCCGGCTATAAGGAAAATGGAGGTATCTTTTGTCATAACAACCCCTGGATCATGATTGGTGAAACCATGCTCGGTCGCGGGGATCAGGCTTATGAATACTATACAAAAATTGCACCTAGTTTTCTGGAAGAATTATCGGATTTGCATAAGGTAGAGCCCTATGTGTATTGCCAAATGATAGCAGGTAAAGAAGCGCATAAACCCGGTGAAGCCAAAAATTCATGGTTGTCCGGGACTGCCTCCTGGAATTTCTATGCAATTACACAGTATATTTTGGGTATTAGTCCTGAATATGATGGATTGGCAATTAATCCTTGTATCCCTTCAGGATGGGATGGGTTTAAGATGAAAAGGATGTTTAGGGATGTTACTTATAATATCCATGTTAAAAACCCTGAACATATAAGCAAAGGGATAAAAAAAATACTGGTAAATGGCACAGTCATTAATTCCAATATTGTTCCCGTTCTGGAAAAGGGTAAGGAACATTCTGTGGAAGTGATAATGGGATGAAGAATTTAAAAATCCGCATCTATTATTGAGGAAGTTTGGTTTTTATTACGCCGTATACAAAAGTACCTAATACAGCAGCGGCAATAACTATAAGCATACTAATTACACCCGTACCAAATAGAACATACAAGGGCCCGGGGCAGGCACCTGCAAGTGCCCAGCCTAAACCGAAAACAGTGCCACCTACAATATATCGAATGAAGCCGCTGTCTTTTGGTGTCAGATATATTTGATTCCCTTCAATATTTTTCACCCCAAATTTTTTAAATAACCAAACAAACAAAGCGCCTAATAAAACTGCTGAGCCAATGATTCCATACATATGAAACGACTGAAATTTGAACATTTCATAAATCCTGTACCAGGAAACGGCCTCAGATTTTACGAGGACTATTCCAAAGAAAATGCCAACTATTAAGAATTTTAAAACTTTCATTGTCCAAATATTATGGGTAAAAGAAAATGGGTCATTATTAAGCCCCCTATAAAAAAACCAACTACTGCAATTAGCGAAGGCCATTGAAGATTACTTAGCCCTGTAATGGCATGACCCGAAGTGCAACCGCCCGCGTAACGTGTTCCAAAACCAACCAGGAAACCTGCAATAATAAGAATGGACATTCCCTTAATTGTTAAAACATTATCCCATGCATAAATTTCAGAGGGTAAAAGATCTTCTCCTGCATTGCTAAATCCAAGTTGGCTAAGGTCCACAACGGTTTGAGGATTTAGGGCGATGGTGGAACCATCAGATAAAAAAGTAACAGATATAAAGCCCCCAATAATGGCACCCAGAACTACAACAAGGTTCCATCGGTAGGCTTTCCAGTCGAAGCGGAAGAAATCAGCATATTTTCCGGCTCCGCCAATAGTGCATAAGGTTCTTAGAGTGGTAGACATGCCAAATGTTTTACCAAAATAAATCAGCAATAACATTACCAGTGTAATTAAAGGGCCCGAAACATACCAGGACCAGGGTTTAAGCAAATATTCCATTTCCTTTGTTTAAAACTAATATAACTCGTTAATTGTCGGATTCATGGAATATTAATTAATCGCATGAAACTTGTTTAAAGATGAATTATTCAACTTTGATCTATCCGATATAAGAATGTTTAGATTATTGTTTTTCGTAAACTTCGCTCATAAAACCTGGCAGGTCCTCATTAGTAGTGTTCGTCAAACTAGTACCGCTAAGGTTATATAAGAACAAAGTGGTATTAAAAAATAAGGACAATTGCGAATTTTGTAATTGCCAGACACCTGAAGCAGTAGTACTTGTATTGGTACACCTTATATCAAAAAGTCCTTCTGTAATGGTAGTAATTTCTAAATTGACGGCGGTAGAGCTCCAAGTACCATCATTATTTATAATAAGTGTTCCTGTTGCACAGGGAAGTTCAGTTAAAATATTTGAAGTCGTATTCCCATCCATATTGATATCCTGGGGAGGATTAATATTTAGTTCGGCCAAACTCCAGGTACCCACAACAGCATCATTGTTATTTTCAACCGGGGCATTATCATCAGACGAGCAAGCCTGAAAAATGAATACAAATGCAAGCAGGGGTAATATAACCTTAATCTTTTTCATCGCTATAATATTTTTTTGTAATTATTCAAATGTAAATGTTTTTAATTTAATTAGAAACTCTGAAGCAAAACGTAGGAAGGGAAAAATTACAGCTATTTGAAGTTTTCAATAAGAGCGAACATAAATACTGAAATGGAAGTAATATAGTTTGTATTTGTATTAACTAGGTTGTAAAAGACGGGTTTAGGTGAATTGAACATATAATTATAAATAGTGAGATGGTATATTCTTGGAGTTGCTTCAAACAATGTCAATAAAACAACATAAAACTATTAGATTTGGTATAAAGTAATGCAAATACTGCTGCGATTTTATTCCTATTGAAATGTAGAATTGAAAAATTAAACTAATATGAAAAATCTGAAATTACTACTTTTTATTGGGGCTATTTTTATTACAATTTCTTGTATAGTTGTTGCTTCAAAAAAGAGTAGAAATAACCAAAATAATTGGAGCTACCTTTTTAATGGAAAAAACCTGGATGGTTGGGTGGTTAAAGTAAATCATCATGATTTGGGGGATAATTATGCCAATACTTTCAGGGTTAATGATGGGAAAATCCTAATAAATTATGACAGCTATGAAACATTTAATGAGCGTTTTGGGCATTTATTTTATAAAGAATCTTTCTCTTCATATCATCTAAAGTTTGAGTATCGGTTTACAGATCAATGGCTGAAAGATGCTCCTGTTTACACCTATAGAAACAGTGGTATAATGTTTCATTCTCAGGATCCCAAAACTATTTTAAAAGACCAAAACTGGCCTATTTCTGTGGAATACCAGATTTTGGCCGATGAAGGAAATGGAGTTCCCCGCCCAACCGGCAATATGTGCTCTCCGGGAACGGAGGTAATCTATAACAATGAAATTGATCCCCGTCATTGCATAAATTCCTCATCAAAAACCTACGAATGGGATCAATGGGTAAGCGGAGAATTAATTGTATACAAAGATTCTATAGTTACCCATATTGTCAATGGTGAAAAAGTATTACAGTATAGCAAACCCCAGATAGGAGGTGGGGTAACTGAAAGATTTGATCCTGCAATTAAAATAGACGGAAAACTGCTCAAAGAAGGGTACATTGGTTTACAATCAGAAGGTCAGGGAATTGAATTCAGGGAAATTAAAATTAAAATTTTAGAATAAACATCCTCAGTTTACACTTATTAGCCTTAATGTAAAAGCAATCTAATTATATCAATATGAAATCTTATTTATTATTTTTAATCATATTGGCCTCGTTCTTTATTCGCTGCAAGACTAACGAAGAGACTGCTCCAAAATTTCAACATGATATTGAAAAGGGTCCTAGGCCATGGACAAGTGAATCGTTTGAATTAGAAGAAGATGACTTTACCTTTGCTATCATCTCAGATTTAAATGGCGGTGAACGAGAAGGTGTCTACAGTACCGCAGTATCTCAATTAAATAGGCTCGATCCTACTTTTGTCCTTAGTGTTGGGGATTTAATTGATGGCGGAACCGAAGATTCTTTGAAGCTCGCCAAAGAATGGGATTCCTTTGATGCCAGAACTAGAAAACTTAATATGCCTTTCTTTTATTTAGGGGGGAATCATGATCTTACAAATCCCAGAATGAGGGAATTCTGGAAAAATAGATTTGGGCCACGTTACTATCATTTTGTTTACGAAGATATTTTATTTTTAATGATGGACTCAGAGGACTTTACTGAAAAGCGGATGTTAGAGATTTACCATGCGCGAGCTGAAGCCATTAAAATTATAAATGGTGAAATTAAGGGGATTTATGAAGAGTCTGAATATTTCAATATGCCCGAACGTCGACTTGGAGGTATGAGTGAGGATCAATTGATTTATTTTAAAAATGCCCTCAATCAATATCCCAGTGTAAAATGGACTTTTGTTTTAATGCACAAGCCACTTTGGAGGAGGGAAGATGATAAAGGTTTGGGACAATTGGAAGCAGTTTTATCTAATCGAAATTATACCGTAATTAACGGTCACTTACATTCCTTTTCACACAGGATCAGAAACAAAATGGATTATATGATCTTGGGTACCACAGGTGGAAGCCAGGAGTTGGATGATTCTCTTGCTTTTGATCATGTAACCCTCGTTAGAACGGCACAAAAACCAATAATTACACATCTAAAAATGGACGGTATTTTAAATGAAACAGGTAAAGTTCCTGATTAGGCTATAGCCTGCTTCCAGCAGTGTGGTTTAAAAGAATACAACCTGGTTCTGTCAGAATGATTTACCCATGAATGTCATTCGAAATGACTATATTGAAGGAAATTATTACTGCCAAATTTTTTATCAAATAAGACACCACAATCAAGCATTTAAATTGTAATCGTGGCTTAGGGCAATTCTATTATAAAACCTGTATGTTGATCTTGGCTTGAAATAATTGTTATTTTAAGAACTATAATACAATTTCATATGGCAAATCAATATATAGATTTAGACACCCTCAAATACCTGCTTTACGAGGTGCACGACCTTCAAGATGTACTGGATCAAAGTCGATATGGAGATTATGATCAGGAATCCATAGAACTTTTTTTGAATGCTGTTAAGGATTTTTCCGATAGAGAGTTGATCCCATTTTTTAGAGAAATGGACGAGCAGCCTGCTCATTTTAAAGATGGAGAAATAATTGTCCATCCACAGGTAAAAAATTATATGAAAAAAGGTGGAGAAATGGGACTTGTTTCCGGTCTGTTTGACTATGAAATCGGCGGGATGCAATTGCCTGGCATGGTAGTTACTGCATCTGCTTATATCCAGGAAACAGCTAACAATCATTTACCTGGTTACCTGGGATTGACCCTTGGGGCAGCAGAATTGATTGTACACTTTGGAAGTAAAGAGCTTAATGAAATATTCGTTCCCAAAATGCTTGCCGGCGCTTGGAGTGGAACTATGTGCCTGACTGAACCCCAAGCAGGAAGTTCTTTATCTGATATTGTAACTTCAGCTGAACCTACAGAGGACGGCTATAACATTTCAGGGCAAAAAATTTTTATATCAGGGGGAGATTATCAAGGCGCTGAAAATGTTGTTCACCTGCTATTGGCTCGAATCAAAGGTGCACCTTCCGGCACAAAGGGAATTTCTTTATTTGTTGTCCCTAAGAATAGGTTGTCTGCCAATGGTGAACTCACTTCTAATGATGTGACCACTTTTGCAGATTTTCAAAAAATGGGTCAAAAAGGTTATTGTACAACTCATCTTTTCTTTGGACACAATGACGATTGTAAGGGATGGATTGTTGGAGAACCCAATCAGGGATTAAAGTATATGTTTATGATGATGAACGGCGCCCGGATAGCTGTGGGAAGAGGAGCTGCCGCCATAAGCATGGCAGCTTATCAGGCATCTTTATCTTATGCAAGAGAAAGACCTCAAGGCCGCAGTCTTACCAATACAGGTAAGAAAGATGTACAGCAGGAACAAACCCTAATAATAAATCATCCGGATGTCAAACGAATGCTTTTGCTGCAAAAGGTTGTAGCAGAAGGTTCACTAAGCCTGATATTACTTTCCTCTAAATACCATGATTTGTCACAGACACATTCAGATCCGGAAGAAAGAAAACGATACTCAAATTTACTCGAGATACTTACACCAATCGCTAAAACCTATCCTTCTGAAATGGGGTTGATTTCAGTAAGCAATGGCCTTCAGGTTCTTGGAGGTTACGGATATTGTTCAGATTTTATCCTGCAACAATATTATAGAGACATCCGTATTTTTTCTATTTATGAAGGAACTACAGGTATTCAGTCATTGGATCTCCTGGGAAGGAAGGTTACTATGAATAATGGCAAAGCACTACAATTGCTGTCCGCCGAAATAATGAAAAGTATTAAAGAGGCGACAGAACATGATGATCTAGCACCTTATGCAAAGAAACTTGGAACTACTTTATCCTTAACACAGGAAGTGTTGCATTTTCTGATGGATTTTGCTAAAAAAGGAGATTATGAACGCTTTTTATCAGATGCTACAGTTTTCATGGAATTTTTAGGGAATATTGTTGTAGGCTGGTTGTGGTTGGATATTGCTATTAAAGCTCAAAATGATATGGTTTTGAGTGACACCAAATATTTACCCGCATTCTATAAAAGTAAGATCCATGCGATGAAATTTTATTTTAAATATGAAATTCCCAAAACAAAGGCATTGGCAGAGGTTTTGATGGATAAACAAGAGTTGACGATGGCTAATGAAAATCAGATATTTACCTAGAGGATATCCTAAGGCATTATGAACCGAAAAATTACCAATTTGTATAAAATAAGTAAAAATTAACGATGGGTAGTATAAAATCTAAATTTGACCTAAATGGTAAAGTAGCTATTGTCACAGGTTCAAGTAAAGGAATAGGAAAGTCCATTGCCAGGGGGTTGGCTGAAAATGGGGCTAAAGTTGTAGTAAGCAGTCGGAAGCAGGCTGCGGTAGACGAGGTTGCCGTTGAATTTAGGGAAGAGGGCCTTGAGGCCGTGGGAATACAATGCCATATAGGCGATTCTAAACAACGTAAAACACTAATTGATAAGACTATTGAACATTTTGGAAGAATAGACATCTTAGTGAACAATGCTGCCATAAACCCTTATTATGGCCCTCTGGAAGGCTCTGACGAAGCCGTCTTTGATAAGATAATGAATGTGAACGTCAAAGCGCCATGGCTCCTTTCCAATCTGGTCCTGCCTCACATGAAGGAAAAGCGTGGTGGTAGTATCATTAATATTTCATCAGTTGAGGGATTAACTCCCGGATTTGGATTAGGATTGTACAGCGCCACAAAATCGGCTTTGATAATGTTAACCAAGAATCAGGCTAAAGAATGGGGCCGCTATGGAGTTAGAGCTAACGTACTTTGTCCGGGCCTGATCAAGACCAAATTTAGCGAAGGATTATGGACAGATGACAAATTGGTTGCCGGATTTACAAAGGCCTTACCTCTTGGCCGGATAGCTGCTCCCGAGGAAATGGCCGGTATGGTAATGTTGCTTGCATCCGATGCAGGGTCTTATATGACGGGAGGAGTATATGTAGCAGATGGCGGGTACTTAATTTCCGGTTAAAATTTGATTATCGATTAAAATTAATACTATGAATTTTGAATACAGTGAAAAATCTATTCGGCTGCAAGACAAGCTTAAGCGATTTATATCCCATAATATCGTTCCGATACAAGAGCAAGTGGAGTACTTTCATAGGGACCCTGAAAATATTTGGAAGAAGTGGCCGGGCCTTGCTTCCTTAAAAGGAAAAGCGAAAGCTGAAGGACTTTGGAATTTGTTTTTACCGGAAACTTATGGAGACCTAAGTCCGGGACTAACAAATTTGGAATATGCACCATTGGCGGAGATTATGGGAAGGATATTATGGTCATCGGAGGTTTTTAATTGTAGTCCGCCAGATACGGGTAATATGGAAGTTTTGGCAAAATATGGAACTCCGGAACAGAAATCTACTTGGTTGCAGCCCTTAATGCAAGGCGATATCCGATCTTCATTTTTGATGACGGAGCCAGATGTGGCTTCTTCAGATGCTACGAATATTGAGACGTCTATTATAGCAGATGGTGATGAATATGTAATTAGTGGAAAAAAATGGTGGTCCTCGGGAGCAATGGACCCCAATTGCAAGATAGCCATAGTAATGGGAAAGACCGATTTTGGTGCAGCACGTCACCTGCAACACAGTATGATTTTGGTTCCTATGGATACTCCCGGATTAGAGGTCGTAAGATCCTTAAGTGTTTTTGGATACCAGGATTCTCCTGAAGGACATGCTGAAATTGTGTTGAATAAAGTACGTGTGCCAAAAAAGAATCTTATTCTTGGCGAAGGAAGAGGATTTGAGATTGCCCAGGGCCGTTTGGGTCCGGGAAGAATACACCATTGTATGAGACTGATAGGCATGGCACAACGTTCTTTAGAGATAATGTCTCAAAGGACCTCTGAACGCAGTCCGTTTGGCAGATCTTTGGATACATATAGTAGTATTCGTCAGGAAATCGCACATTCTCGATGTGAAATTGAACAAACACGTCTCCTGGTCCTTTCTGCGGCGGATAAAATGGATAGGGTTGGAAATAAGGAAGCAAAAGACCTGATTGCGATGATAAAGATTGTAGCACCAAATATGGCCCTAAAAGTGATTGATAGGGCTATTCAGATAATGGGTGGTATGGGTGTGAGTGGCGATACACCATTAGCTCATTTCTATGCTTCCGCAAGAACTTTGAGACTTGCTGACGGCCCGGATGAGGTTCATTTAAGTCAATTGGGAAAAAACACAATAAAAAAATACGCACAAATCTGATAATGCCGGAAAAGGAACTAACGAAAACTGTTCGAATAGGGGAGGAGCTTCATGAGCAGAACTTGAAAAAGTTCCTGTTGCAAGGCAATTTAATCAATGATGATAAAAGTGAATTGATCATCAGGCAGTTTTATCATGGATATTCTAATCTTACTTATCTGTTAAAAATTGAGGAAAAGGAATACGTGCTGCGTCGTCCGCCCTTTGCAGCACCTAAACGGGGCCATAATATGGGAAGGGAATTTAAGGTGCTAAACAATCTTCATAAAGTATTCGATAAAACCCCTGAACCATATGCGTATTCAGAAGATGTGGAGCTATTAGGAGCCCCTTTTTATATAATGAATAAAGTTGACGGAATAATTTTAACCGCTAATGAGGCCAGAGATCGTAAGGTCACTCCTAACGAATTTAAAACGATAGCGGATACATGGTTGGATGCCTATGTGGAACTCCATAATGTGGATTATAAAGCAGCCGGACTTGAATCATTGGGAAATCCGGAAGGCTATGTTGAGCGACAAGTTAAGAACTGGGGCAAGCAGTACCTTGCTGCGGCAACGGAAGAAGTTCCATCGGCCAATAAGGTCATGTCATGGATGGAAAATAATCAACCAAAAAACTATCATTACAGCCTTATCCATAATGACTATAAGTACGATAACGTGGTATTTGTTGATGGCACATGGAAAAAAATAGCCGCAATACTGGATTGGGAAATGTGTACTTTAGGCGATCCATTTATGGATTTAGGCACTTCCCTCGGGTATTGGACCACGGCTTCAGATGCTGATTTTTTAAAGCAGGGACTTCCATCTCCGACAACAATGGCAGGCAATCCTACACGAACGGAAATCGTGCAGCAATATGCGCTCAAAAGTGGCAGGGACATAAATAATCTTACCTTCTATTTTGCATATGGTCTTTTTAAAATTGCGGTAATTGCCCAGCAGATATATTATAGATTTAAACATGGACATACAACAGACCCTCGTTTTGCGAACCTGAATAGAGTCTCCGCCTTATGTTGCAATACAGCATGGAACGCCATTCAGAAGGACAGAATTGACTGATAACATTTAATATTTAAATCACATACCATAAAAGATCAAGGACGTTTGACTAAATAGAAGTAATATGCAATTAGAAAATAAAATTGTGATCATTACTGGGGCAGGAAGTGGAATAGGAGCTGCTTCAGCTCTATTGTTGGCTAAGCACAAGGCATTGGTCATAGTATCTGATCTAAATATTGAAAGCGCCCAAAAGGTAGCTGATCAAATAAACACTGCAGGAGGTAATGCTTTTGCGTACCAGGTTGATGTATCTAAGTTTGAAGGAGTAGAATTATTAATAAGCCAAACGGTTAAGGATCATGGTAAGTTAGACGTCATGATAAATAATGCCGGTATAGGTGGTGAAAATCAAAGAAAGACAGCTGAACATACACTTGAAGATTGGGACAATGTTATTGCCGTGAATCAGACGGGGGTATTCTATTGCATGAAAGTGGCTTTGCAGCAAATGATGAAGCAGGGATATGGAAATATTATAAATATTGCTTCCCTTGCTGGCCTAAAACCCTCAGGTTACAACCTTTCCTATAGTGCCAGTAAGTTTGCTGTTGTGGGTATGACCAAATCGGCAGCACTGGAATATGGGCGTAAGAATATTAGAATAAATGCAGTATGTCCGGGGTATACTCATTCGGCACTTTTAGACAAATTACTGGCAAGCAAGCCTGATATGGGAGAAACCCTTAAAAGATTGATTCCTATGGATAGGTTTGGCGAGGCAGATGAAATTGCGGAAGCGGTAGCATGGCTTGCGTCGGATAATTCAAAATATATTACTGGTCAAACCATAACACTGGACGGAGGAACATCTTTATTATAGAATAATTAAAAAAACCAATGCTGAACAAAATAAAAATACTACCCAAATGAATACATTGACGATTATTAAGAAAGAGGGGTATACTATTGTTCAGATGAACCGTGGTAAGGTAAATGCCATTAATTATGATATGGTTCAGGAGCTCAGGCAGGTGTTCCGTGATATTGATAATGACAATGCAGTGAAAGGAGCAATACTTACCGGGCAGCCGCACTATTTCTCGGCAGGCTTGGATTTAATCGAATTATTTCAGTACGACAAAAGGCAGATCGAAGATTTTTTTCATGTTTTTGGTGTACTTTTCATAGAACTAATGCAGATTACTAAACCTGTTATATCAGCAATTACAGGTCATTCCCCGGCGGGTGGCTGCGTTCTTGCAGTGGCAACTGATAACCGAATTATGGCAGATGGCGAACAATATATTATTGGGCTGAATGAAGTAGCCGTAAATATTCAAATTTCTCAGAACCTTATAGAAACTTATGCGTTTTGGATAGGTGAAGGTTTGGCAAGCAGATATGTTATGGAAGGGAAGCTGCTTAATGGAAAAGAAGCCTTGTCTGCAGGGTTAGTGGACGAATTGGTTCCCTTAGATGATGTAATTGAAAAGGCCGAAGCTAAGATGCAACACTATTTAAAAGCAGACCAGGAGATACTTGTTAATACCAAAAGTAAACTACGCAAAAATTTACTCAGCAAACTTGATTTGAATGCTAAAAATTCGTTTAAAGAAGCTGCGACCTTATGGTGGAAGCCTGAAATTAGAGTCAAAATGGAAGCATATGTAAAGAGTTTCTCAAATAAAAAGAAAGGATAGAACCAAAATGAAAAACATGAATAAACAATTGAAATTTGTAAAGAGACCCTTAGGTGAGGCGGATGCTTCAACCTGGTCATTAGAGACTAATCCTATTCCCGAATTACAGGATGGAGAAATTCTGGTGAAACAACATTATGTTTCCCTGGACCCAGCCATGCGGGGCTGGATGAATGATTCCAAATCCTATATAGAGCCAATGGCTATTGGCTCAGTTATGCGCGCAGGTGCTGTAGGGGAAGTGGTAGCAGTCAATAACAATCCCAACTATAAAGTAGGGGATTATGTAGCCGGATTTGGGGGTGTACAGCAATATGCAATTTCGGATGGAAACGATTTGCGTATTATAGAACCTAAACTAGCTCCTCTTCCAACTTATTTAAGCACTCTTGGCATGACAGGGATGACAGCCTATTTTGGCATCCTTGAAGTAGGAAAAATACAAGAAGGTGATATTGTGGTAGTGTCAGGAGCGGCAGGAGCGGTAGGGAGCATCGTGGGTCAAATTGCTAAAATTAAAGGATGCCGGGTTGTCGGCATTGCCGGGGGTAAGGAGAAATGTAAATATATTTTAGAGGAGTTGGGTTTTGACGCTGCTATTGATTATAAGAACGAGAATGTTGTAACCAGGTTGAAGGAAGAATGTCCAAAAGGCCTGGATGTTTATTTTGACAACGTAGGTGGCGAAATTCTTGATATTGCCCTGAGTAAACTGAGAATGCATGCCCGAATAGTGATATGTGGAGCCATATCGCAATACAACAACAAAACTGCCATAAAAGGACCCAGTAATTACCTTTCACTCCTGGTAAACCGAGCCACAATGCAGGGAATGGTAGTATTTGATTATGCAAAACGGTATGGCGAGGCTGCAAGGGCCATGGGTGCGTGGCTGGCAGAGGGAAAATTGAAAAGTAAAGAAGATATATATGAGGGAATTGAGAATTTTCCGCAAACCTATAAAAGGTTGTTTACAGGTGAAAAATTAGGCAAACTGGTGCTAAAAGTAATAGAAGATGAAGGCCATACGATGTAAAGAATTCGGACCGCCATCTTCTTTGGTTTTAGAAGAAATGCCTGGTTTAAAGCCCAAAGCAAAAGAGGTGGTGGTGCAAGTAAAAGCCTGCGGGATTAATTTTCCGGATACGCTCATAATCCAGGGGCTATACCAGTTTAAACCAGAGCTTCCTTTCACACCGGGCAGCGATATTGCCGGGGTCGTAAAAGAGATTGGCGATGAGGTAAAACACCTAGCGGTTGGTGATGAAGTATTCGGATTTGTCTTTAGTGGAGGTTTTGCAGAGGAAGTTATAGTGCCTTCCAATACCTGTTTCCTGAAATCAAAGAAAATGAATTTCCCAATTGCAGCGTCATTTATGGTAGCATATGGGACCTCATATCATGCGCTGAAAGACAGGGCAAAGCTGGCAAAAGGCGAGACATTACTTGTGCTTGGTGCCTCAGGAGGTGTTGGTTTGGCAGCTGTGGAGCTGGGTAAATTAATGGGGGCTAAGGTTATTGCGGCAGCATCCTCTGAAGAAAAATTACAATTATGTAGAGAATATGGCGCTGATCAAACCATTAACTATTCCAAGGTAGATTTGAAGGCGGAAATTAAAAGATTGACTGATAATAATGGGGTAGATGTCATCTACGACCCGGTTGGTGGCGAATATTCAGAGGCAGCATTCAGGGGGATTGCATGGGAGGGGAGATATCTGGTAATAGGATTTGCTTCCGGGACTATACCTAAAATGCCCTTAAACTTGCCTTTACTTAAAACTGCGTCTGTAGTTGGAGTATTTTGGGGCGATTTTGCTATGAGAAAACCGAAAGTGAATATGGAGAATACAAGAACGTTGATGAAATGGTTCGATGAGGGCAGAATAAAACCCCATATCCATAAGACTTATGAATTGAAGGAAACCCCCAGGGCTTTAGAGGAAATAATGAACAGAAAGGTCAGAGGTAAATTGGTACTTGAAGTTTAAGGTTATCAAATATCGAGATATTTTGCTTTAGATTAAAGTTCTGCTTAGTTTAAAGGATAAAATTCCGCATATACGGGGTAAAATTACATAATTAATGAACTATTAGAAATGAGACTAAAAAACAAAATAGCCATAGTTACAGGGGGTGCCCGTGGAATTGGACAGGCCATATCCGAACTCTTTGCAAAAGAAGGAGCGAAAGTAATTATTATGGACCTGCTGCCACAAGGACAGAAGGTAGCTGATGGCATAAATGAGACCGGGGGAAAAGCAGAGTATAATCAGGTTTCCGTAACGGATAAACCTGCAGTAGAAAATCTTTTCAAAAAGGTAAATGAAAAATATGGTAAAATAGATATTCTTATTAATAATGCGGGAATTACGAGAGACAGGACTCTCGAAAAAATGAGCGAGGAAGAATGGGACACTGTTATAGATGTTAATCTGAAAGGGGTATTTATCTGTGCTCAGGCTGTTGTACCTTATATGAAGGCCAATACGTATGGAAGGATTGTAAGTGCTGCCTCAAATGTAGGTTTAAGGGGTAATTTTGGACAGACAAATTATGCGGCTACTAAAGCAGGTGTTATTGCCATGGCAAAAACCTGGACGATGGAATTTGGCAAGTATGGCATAACGGCCAATGCTATAGCACCCGGTTTCACCTTGACGGATATGGTAGACAAGATACCGGAAGAACATTTTGCTAAAATCAAAGATAGTATTCCCCTGCGTACTGTAGCACAACCCATAGATATTGCCTATGGCTACCTATACCTGGCTTCAGATGAGGCCCGTTTTGTTTCTGGTATATGCCTTACTATAGATGGTGGAACTTCAAGATAATTAATATGGCCAAATTAGAACTAGAGAATTTTGCGGACTTTCGAGAAATAGAAGGTCAAACTTTGCCTGCGGGAGATTGGCTTACAGTGACTCAGGAAATGATTAATGATTTTGCTAAAGCTACTATGGATTTCCAGTGGATCCATATAGATGTTGAAAAAGCGGAAAAATACTCACCTTTTAAAATGCCGGTGGCTCATGGTTTTATGTCACTTGCGCTATTATCGAAGTTATTAAAAGGTGTACTGCTGGTTAAATCAACTAAAATGGGGGTAAATTATGGGTTAAATAAAGTACGTTTTCCAAGTCCTGTTTTGGTAAATAGCCGCCTCAGGTTGATCTGTACCATACAAAAAATTGAAGATTACGGGAATAAGGGCCTAAAAATTACCTGGAATTGTGTAGTAGAGCTTGAGGGATCCAGAAAACCTGCCTGTGTGGCTGAATTTATTAGTTTAAGTTTCGAGTAATTTTTTTACTTTAACAGTTGAGGAATTATCACCCGATATAGCGAGATTTTATATATAAACCAAGACCAAACCTAAATAAAATAACCAATGACCAGACTTTTTGACCTTCTTTATAACCAACTAAATAACAATCCACTTGAAACCTCTATTAGCGGACGCGATTCAGCAGGTAATTGGAATTCCTATAGCACTGCCGATGTAAAGAATTATGCGGAACAGGCGGCATCCGGTTTGTTAAAATTAGGGTTTAAGCCTGGAGATAAGGTAGCCTTGGTAATCCATAAGAACAGGCCCGAATGGGTAATAATGGATTTTGCGCTGCAATTGGCCGGACTAATAAGTATTCCATTATACCCAACCATTAGTATTAAAGAGTATGAATATATCTTGGATGAAGCAGAAGTAAAAGCCGCATTTTGTGGTGGTCTCGATCTTTACAACAAGCTGTCCCTAGCGGGAAAAAATGTTCCGGGTTTAAAAAATATTTTCACTTTTGACAAAACTGATGGCAGGCCCTATTGGGAAGAAATATTAGACAAGGAAGGACAATCCGAAGTGGAGAAGATGAAGTCAAAAATTACGGCTGATGAACTGGTTACTATTATCTATACCTCAGGAACAACAGGTAATCCAAAAGGGGTAATGCTGACACATAAAAATGTTATGCACGTTATTTTGGAGACTTCAAATTTTTTAAAGGTAGAACCAGGAGAAAAGGTACTCAGTTTTCTACCGCTTTGTCATATTTATGAAAGAGCCGTTTCGTTTGCATGGTTCTTTCTGGGAACTTCCATATATTTTTGTGGAACAGACAACCTGAGCGGACCACAGGGTGATTTGGCATCTGTTCAACCGGTAGGTTTTACAACGGTTCCCAGATTGCTTGAAAAAATATACGAGGCTATTTATAACAAAGGCCTGGCCTTAAAAGGGGTAAAAAAGGCGCTATTCTTTTGGGCGCTGCGCTTAACAGATGATTTTGAACTGGATCAAAAATTGTCTGGAGTAAACAAATTGAGATGGAGATTTGCCGATAGTTTAATTTTCAGTAAATGGCGTGACGCCCTAGGGGGGAATGTGCGTCTGATTATCACGGGTTCAGCTCCTTGCCCTTTGAAGATTATTCGAGTTTTTTGTGCTTCAGGGATTAATATACGGGAGGCATATGGGTTAACAGAAACCTCTCCTACCTTAACTGTTAACGGCACTGAACCGGGAGGAGCAATTATTGGTACTGTAGGCTATGCTATTAACGGTGTAGAATTATATATAGATAAAACATCAGGTGATTATAATGAAGATGAAGGAGAAGTACTTGCAATTGGACCTAATGTAATGTCGGGCTATTACAAAAAACCTGAGATAAATGCTCAGGTATTTAAAGAAATTGATGGTAGAAAATGGTTCTGCACTGGTGATATTGGAAAATTGATTCAGGGTCCGAATGGAAAAGAATTTTTAAAAATAACGGACAGGAAGAAGGAGTTATTGAAAACTTCCGGCGGTAAGTATGTAGCCCCTGCACCTATTGAAAACAGGATTAAAGAAAACTTTGTTATTGATCAGATTATGGTTATCGGGGATAAGCAAAAATTTGTTTCTGCGCTTATTGTTCCGTCAGAGGATGGGTTAAAGAACTGGTGCAAGCATAAAAATATTAAGTGGACTAATTTGGAAGACATGGTAAAACAGGACAGGATTCTTGAAAAATATCAAAAAGTTATAGATAACTACAATCCCGAATTCAGTCATATAGAACAAATAAAGAAATTCCGCATGGTCCCTGCTGTATGGTTACCTATTCACGAAGATGATTCTGAAGCTGAACTTACCCCAACATTAAAGCTCAAAAGACGGGTGATAAGGGAGAAATACAAAAAGGAAATTCAGGAAATATATGCTTGATGCTGCTTCTTGTATTGCTTAAGAATTTATGTGACCATTATGGATTTTGATTCTTTAGCGCCTTTAGGCTGTCCATTTCCTTTCTGAATCTTAGGATCACCAGGGAGTCTAATTGCTGTGAAATGCTATCTTTCATTGCTGCCCAGTTGGCCATATTCATTTTTGAATTATAACGTAGTATCCTGTTGAATTTTGCCACGTTAAACCGGTTGGCTTCCCAAGCTGCAGCCGTACTTTCCTGATGTTTTAGGTCTTGCAGGTATATTCCCACACCAAATCCCAGTATAACAATAACTAAAACAATGGCTAAAATTTTGGTGGATTTTGGCATTTTTTAGGTTTTAAGATCATGATATTAATGAGAATACCATGATGGATTTGGAGTAGAATGGTAAAACAAAGATACAAATTAGACTGATCTGACTGAAGCAGAGCCTACATAAATTTGGATGCTACCATGAATGCCATAAAAATAACAAAAGCACTGCCTAGGGTCAATACCAATTTGATAATTTTGGATTTTCTTTTCATAACCGTAAAATTAGATTTGTTTATCCCAATTACAAAAGATATCCGTTGAAAAATAATAAACTTGGATAAAATGCTCTCAGCTTCTTTTTCTTCTAAAGGATTGAATTCTAACATATTCCCACGATAAAGCTGATATAAAAAATAGAAAAACAACTGCCAGGCCAGTTGTTTTTCTATTTTTTTGTCATTTGCTAAATCTCAAAGAGCTTAGGTTTTTCATGGATTTTACACTTTCCTTTCAAAGTCTATTTTAATCCAACTGAGCCATTTGGCAAATAAATTATACAGAATCGCCTCAACAATGCCCAGTAAAAATCCAGCAGTTCCAAATATGATTGGCATACCCAGGAGTGCTCCAAAGGCTAGTATTGTGCCAAAACTTAATCCAGGTGTTTCTGAAGAAGTGATATACCCGCTACTTACAAGAGTATCTATGATTAGTCCACCAAATGAATATAGAATTCCGAAAATTAATCCAATGAGTACTCCCATAAAAGCTTGAAATTTGGCAAATGAGAATACTGCAATCTTTTTTAACTTTTTCATTATTTATTTTTATTCAAATTACTAACAACGATTTATTGTAAGTGTCTAGAACAGACAAATAAGGGCATATTTTCCACTGACTTTATTTTACTAATTTCTTAACTAATTCTCTTGATATTGCGGTGTCATATATAATTTTAAGCTCGCTAATCATATTTGACGAATCGAACTCCAAAATATCAACGACATCAAATTCTACTTTTTTGTTATTTTTAAGTGTCCATTTATAATTAAAGTAAAGTGCCAATTTATTTGAATTATTTTCCTCGAAAATTCCCTTTAGAAGCAGTTCAGAGTTTGTTGTATCACTATTCAATTGCCCATAAAATTCAGCTGCTTTCATAATTCCGTAAATGGGCGATTTAACAACACCTTTTTTATTAAATAATTTTATTATTTGTTCAATATCACCTTTCTCAAGGTAATCCAAATATTTAATGGCCACTTCTTTATTTGTTATCATAAACTATTAGGTTTATTTTATTGCCAGCTTACAACGACCCATATATAGTAAGCGCTTTTAGTATTTTAATTGCTTCTAAAATAGTGAATTTGTAACCGTGTTTCAAATAGCATTGATAGGAGTGTACATTATCGGTAATATGCGTTTTTGAATTCTGCCGGGACCTATTCAAATGAACCACATTTTCACGTACTAATCACGTATAAGAATTTAGCATAGGTCATAGTTAATTTCTATTAGAAACCCATTAAAATAATTAAACATTTTGGTACTTTTACTATTACAAGAAAAGGAAATAAAAAATCGATCATATTATGGATAATAACAAAAGTCAAACTACATCAACTAATGTCACGAACTATGATGTTAACGGGGAAAGCAAATGTCCGTTTTTGAACGGAGAATTGCATCAAGCTGCTGGTGGCGGTACAACAAACCGCGACTGGTGGCCCAATCAGTTGAATCTGAACATCCTCCGTCAGCACTCCTCCTTATCTGACCCTATGGGTAATGATTTTAACTATGCAGAAGAGTTCAAAACTCTTGATTTAGAAGGAGTTAAAAAAGACCTTTATACTTTAATGACCGATAGCCAAGATTGGTGGCCCGCAGACTATGGCCACTATGGACCATTCTTCATCAGGATGGCATGGCATGTTGCGGGCACATACCGCATCGCGGATGGCCGTGGTGGTGGTGGTACTGGCGCCCAACGCTTTGCTCCGCTAAACAGCTGGCCAGACAATGCCAACTTGGATAAGGCAAGACTACTTCTTTGGCCCATAAAACAGAAATATGGAAGGAAACTATCATGGGCCGATTTGTTGATTTTGGCCGGAAACTGTGCTCACGAATCTATGGGCTTAAAGATGTTCGGTTTTGGTGGTGGTCGCGAAGACATTTGGCAAACCGAAGAAGATATATACTGGGGTTCTGAAGCAGAATGGCTGGGAAACAAGAAAAGGTATGATGAAGGAGGGGAATTGGAAAACCCCTTAGGTGCTGCACATATGGGATTGATCTACGTTAACCCGGAAGGCCCGAACGCTAATCCGGATCCTGTGGCTGCTGCCCATGACATCCGTGAGACCTTCGGTCGTATGGCGATGAACGATTATGAAACCGTTGCACTTATTGCAGGCGGTCACACCTTTGGTAAAACCCATGGTGCAGCCAGTGATGAAGAGTATGTTGAGGCGGAACCAGCAGGTGCCGGGATCGAAATGCAAGGTCTTGGATGGAAGAATAACTTTGGTACCGGAAAAGGATCTGACACCATTACTAGTGGTTTGGAAGGTGCCTGGACCGACACACCTACAAAATGGAGTAATAAGTTTTTTGAAAACTTGTTTAGTTACGAATGGGAGTTAACCAAAAGCCCTGCCGGCGCACATCAATGGAAACCAAAAGACAATGCAGGTGCAGCTACGATACCTGATGCGCATGACCCAGCAAAGAAACATTCTCCATTTATGCTGACAACTGACCTTTCTTTGCGCATGGATCCCGATTACGAGAAAATCTCCAGACATTTTTATGAAAATCCCGATGAATTTGCCGATGCTTATTCGCAAGCCTGGTTTAAACTAACGCACCGTGACATGGGACCGATTCAGCGTTATTTGGGCCCAGAAGTACCTCAGGAAGAATTAATTTGGCAAGATCCCATTCCAGCCACAGATTACGAATTGATCAACGATAAAGATGCTGCCGACTTAAAGGCGAATATTGTCGGGTCAGGATTATCAATTTCTGAATTGGTCTCCACAGCCTGGGCATCCGCTTCTACCTTCCGTGGATCGGACAATCGTGGTGGCGCCAATGGTGCACGTATCAGATTGGCACCTCAGAAAGGGTGGAAAGTAAATAATCCTAAGCAATTGGAGAAAGTTTTGGATACCCTTGGACGTATTCAAAAAGAGTTCAACAATGCTCAATCTGGAAATAAAAAAGTGTCCATCGCCGACCTGATTGTTTTAGGTGGATGCGCAGCTGTAGAAAGTGCTGCCAAAAATGCTGGCCAGGATGTAACCGTACCATTTACTGCAGGTCGTAACGATGCATCAGAAGCGCAAACCGATGCTGAATCGTTTGAAGCTCTTGAGCCGATGGCAGACGGTTTCCGTAATTACGTAAAGGACAAATTCTCAGTAAGTGCCGAAGAACTTTTAGTGGATAAAGCACAGTTGATGACTTTGACTGCACCAGAGATGACAGTGCTCATAGGCGGTATGCGTGTATTGAATGCTAACTATGATCAATCTAAACATGGTGTTTTTACCAGTAAGCCAGAATCACTGTCCAACGATTTCTTTGTAAACCTGCTCGATTTAGGTACGATTTGGAAGGCAACTTCAGAGTCCGATGACGTTTTTGAAGGTCGTGATCGTTCGACAGGCGAAGTCAAGTGGACGGGCACCCGTGCTGACCTTATCTTTGGTTCGAACTCAGAGCTGCGTGCACTTGCTGAAGTCTATGGATGTATGGACTCAAAAAAGAAGTTCGTACAGGATTTTGTAGCTGCTTGGGATAAGGTAATGAACCTTGATCGCTTCGATTTGGCTTAATCACAGTTCAATCTGGTAGAATACTAATAATTGTTAAAAAGTGGTCTGGGAACGGACCACTTTTTAATTGAATCACAAAAACCTTTGGTTTTTGCATTATGTGACCTCGACAGGGTTGGCTCAATGCTTTCGCCCTTCCTGATAAAGCTCCGTTTTGAAAATAGAAAGTCCTTGGCTTTGCCATTTTTTTCATTTTAATATTCTTGCAAAACTCTTCGGTTTTTGACGTTTCTTAAAACGAAAAAGTCCATTACTTGCGTAATGGACTTTCTGCTTTAAGTGACCTCGACAGGGTTTGCAGTCGCAGTTCCCTTTAACTCCATGCTGAGAATTAAAAAAAGAAATGCTGTGCATTAAACAATTTCAGCTCTCAAAACAAAAAAGCGAGCTTTGTGTTTTGCTCGCTTTCAATGGTAAGAATCTTTTTTTGATTCATTTGTGACCTCGACAGGATTTGCAGTCGCAGTTCCCTTTAACTCCATGCTGAGAATTAAAAAAAGAAATGCTGTGCATTAAACAATTTCAGCTC
>CAZHWD010000091.1:0-1896 GCA_964536335.1 uncultured Eudoraea sp.
CCAAAATTACCTCCACCTCCTCGTATCGCCCAGAAAAGATCTTTATTCTGATCTTTGTTAACCGTTACAAAAGAACCATCTGCCAAAACCATATCGGCTTCTAATAGATTATCAATGGTCAGACCATATTTTTTGGATAGATGTCCTACTCCACCGCCCAGTGTTAATCCACCAACTCCGGTTGTTGAAATAATTCCGGCAGGAACGGCCAATCCGAAGGGATGTGTTGCATGGTCTACTTCACCCCAGAGGTTTCCACCTCCAACCCTTACTGTTTGATCTGCCAGATTGACCCTTACATTCTTTATCCCTGATAAATCAATAACCAAACCTTCCTCGCATAAGCCAAGACCTCCGCCGTTATGTCCACCCCCTCTGACAGCGACTAGAAGATTATTTTCCCTGCCAAAATTAACACAGGCTATAACGTCTGCAACATCTACACAGTAAACAATCATTCCCGGGTGCTTATTAATCATTCCATTATAAACTTTTCTGGCATCGTTATATTCTGGATCTGAAGCCTTTACTATATCTCCTCTAAGTTGCGACATAAAGCCTTCAATAGTTGAAGTATTTAAATCTTTAATAGTTTGTTTGTTTTCTTTTGTATTTAACATTGTTATAGTTATTAATTGGTTGTTATAAATTATTTGGATAGGATCATTTCCTTTAAGGACCAGAGAATGTAGAGTACATCCTTTTTAGCATCCTCATTTATGGTATTTTTATCCAGGGACACAAAAATATCATCAATTACGTGCATATATTCGGCCGGACTAATATTCATTCCTTTATGGGCAGTAGCCATATCCTGACCATTATAGACCGTTGGTCCGCCACTACCGGCGCTAAAAAATTCAATGGTATGCTGTTTAATTACGGCAAGGTGCTCTGGCTGTTCTTTTAGTGGTAAAAACCGTGCATTTACTGCCGGATTGTTCATATGGGCTGCAACAGCATCATCCACTATCTTTGAAATACCCTCTGTTCTTCCTAATCGGTCAAAAAGTGTTGTTGTCATCCTAATTATTTTTGGTTATATCTTAAAAGTAGATAAATTAAAATTTATAGATATCTACTTTTAATCCAAAAAATTACACTTTTAATTCACCGTGATCTTAAAGGTAGAACTTTTTAACTCTGATACATTTGGGCATATTTTGAAGGAAGGATCCCAAACTTCTCTACAAAGGATTTTGAAAAATAAGCGGGACTATTAAACCCGCTTTCAAAGGCAATTTCAGAAATATTTCCCTTTTGGTCATGAATTAGTTCCAATGCCTTATGCAAACGGTATTCTCTTATGAAGGTGATAGGTGATTTGCCGGTAAGCCTCTTAATTTTTCTATATAATTGGGATTTACTATGTCCAAGTTCTTTACTAAGGGTAATAATATTAAAGTTTGATTTATTCCAGTTACTTTCACAAAACTCAACCAAATTAGAAACAAATAATACCTCTTTCGGAGTCAATGTTCTGATTAATTGATCATCAATGACAGCATTTCTATTTTCATTTTCATACAATGACTTTACAGAAGGAGAAATAACAATTTGGCCCTGAACCAGTTCACACATCTGTGTTGCCAGCAATATAGATTCTGAAAAAATACCATCCTTTGCCGTTACAGGTGATCCCGTGCATAAGCCTATTTTAAGCTGCTGATTATCCCTTTCCAGTTTAGGGTAGCTGTACTTAAAACTTTCCTGGATCTTTAAGGCACATAATACAGCATTGGTGACGGATTTAAAAGAGATTAAGTATGATTTGTCATTTTCCCGAACTATACTTCCTTCAAAATGTTTAACAGATTTCGCAACACTGCGATGGAATTTCTGAGTGAACATACTTAGCTGATGCGTATCTAACCTGTGAAGATAATCGGAAGTTTC
>CAZHWD010000092.1:0-21577 GCA_964536335.1 uncultured Eudoraea sp.
TCATAGGCATTACCTGATAATAAAGCGTGGGTGGTTATAGCCCTTACACTTTTGGCTCCCCGTTCCATCATAAGATCGGCAGCTTTGGTTAATGTCCCGGCGGTATCCACCATATCATCTACCAGTACTACATTTTTATCCTTTACATCGCCAATAAGTTCCATATGCGATATTACGTTGGCCTTTGATCTTTGTTTATAACAGATCACCACATCGGATTTGAGTGCTTTGGAATAGGCATAGGCCCTTTTTGAGCCACCCATATCGGGAGAGGCAATGGTGAGGTTGTCTAAATTAAGGCCTTTCAGATAAGGAAGGAATAATGTTGACGCAAACAAATGGTCTACCGGTTTTTCAAAGAATCCCTGTATCTGATCTGCATGCAGGTCCATAGTAACTATCCGTGTTGCCCCGGCAACTTCTAACATCTTTGCGATTAATTTTGCCGCGATAGGAACTCTTGGTTTATCTTTTCTGTCTTGCCTGGCCCAACCATAATAAGGAATTACTGCGGTAATATGTCTCGCTGATGCCCGCTTTGCAGCGTCTAACATCAGTAGCATTTCCATAAGATTTTCAGAACTTGGATTGGTAGAACCTATAACAAAAATTCTTGTCCCGCGAATGGATTCTTCATATGAAGGTTGAAACTCCCCGTCGCTAAAATGAGAAAACAAAACTTTACCTAAATCCGTGCCATAAGACTTGGCAATTTTTTTACCTAATTCCATACTCTGGGTACAGGCAAAAATCTTCGGATCTGGTACTTGATAAGCCATTGTTAATCTCTTGTTTTCTAGTTTCTTAATACCCCTGATTCTTAAGGAGGTGCAAATTTAAAAATTTATTTGGGTTGCTAAAGGATAAATGTGGGTTATTTTAGTTTTGCAAACGAAATTATTTTTTAGATTTGCAATCCCTTTGCCTCGGTGGCGGAACTGGTAGACGCGCTGGATTCAAAATCCAGTGTCTTCGGACGTGTGGGTTCGATTCCCACCCGAGGTACGGATAAACCACGATTAGGTGGAAATTCAAGCGAGTTTCAAAAATGAAGCTCGCTTTTTTTTTTGAAGTGATGCTTTGTGTTTCCTATTGTGGTTTTCAAAACGACCTAGAAGGGAAGAATTACAGAGTAATACAATCCCACCCGAGGTACACATTCGCCGTTCTTCGGTGCCATATTTTTAAAAAGCTTCACAATTTGTGGAGCTTTTTTATTTTGAGGTGGCGTTAAAATGGTTGGGACCTGAACCTGCTATCTCATTTTTTCTATATGCCATTTCACCGCAACACATTAATTTGAATGACCATGAACTCACTTAAATACTTTAAACCAATTGTAAATTATTGCTCCTTTTAGTCATCAGGATGAAAAATATTGCGGTCCTAAGTCAAAAAGTTATCCTTTTTTTCTATTTCTATTTCTATCTTGTGAAATAATCTTTAACTTGTTACCTTATTAATCAATTAAACCTAGATACAATGAAGTTAATAGATAGCGAAATAGACCATTATTGGGTTCACTTTCAAGCCGGAGGAACTGACAAAAGCCGTGTTTACCCGCGTGCCCTTGTAAAATGTTATAATCATGATGATTTTGTTGTTCAGATAAACTTCTATCCTGATAATAAAAGTGTTCCTGAAAATAGTTACGATAAAAGAAATAAATTAGTGTACTTGCGCTACCCTATGTCAATGTATCCGAATATTATAGACATTTTGAGAAATGAGAAACCAATTTATTTTAGTTATTCTATAAACTTGAATATGGGTTATATCAGAACCGGGAAAGAGCCTATAGGAGAAGGAGATAACGACGCTGATTTCTAACAAGAACCGTTTGGGAAGCATCAGTTTTTAATTGATTATTGGCACATAATAATCGTTAATACCCGATAAATATTAAATAGTATTCATTAATATTTATTCCAAATCAATAGTTTGCGTAAAATGTATAAACCCGACGGGAAATCCCGTCGGGTTTTTTTAGTTTAAAATTTAACCACTTGCTAAAGGAACTTGTAAGGCTTTAATTCAGGCGCTGTTTATCGATAAAGTGCACCCCTAATCCCATGTACAAAATTTTAGACCCGAAGCACCTTCAGGCAAGGAGATCATTTTCGTGTATTTCAGCCTGCTTAATTATGCTTATGGCTAAAAGTCATAAATATTAGTAAACCAGGTACAAGCTTTCCCGTCTAATTAATAACCAAAAATCTTAGTTTATGAAAATAATTCTACTCATTAAGGAAATATATAAGGAAGGTTTTAGAAATTTTGGCAATATAGTTGTCAAAAAGTATTTTAAAGTCTTCGCATGGTTCAGTTTTATCATGTTCTTTATAGTACTTTATGCATTTATTTACAGGATATCAACCGGCTTTGCTTTTGATTAGTCTTTTTAGAACGTCCCGCACATATTAATTGATCTGAATACAGTCTTTTAATAATGCTGTGCTCTAATAGGTTAAGTAAGGTCAAAAAAAGATTAATTGTGAAGTCTTTTTTGTATCTATGGAGATATCTGATTCGAAATTTTAGTAATCCAGGCAGGTTATTGGCAAGATATCCGGCAGTACTCTTGGCCTGTTTCTGTTTTATAATTTTAAAGGTCATTCTTCTAATATATTCCTTCTAAACTCCATTCCCAATTTATTCCTTATCAACTGCAACAAGATTAATCCGGACAATATTCATTAGTCAATTCCAGGGAGATTTTTTATAGTCGTTTAAAGCAGTATTTCCAATTTGAGCAAATATCATGAACCGTTGGTCGGTATGTACGGTTTGTTTAACTAATGGAAGTAAAATCCCCTTTCACTATAAACTGCGGCTAATTCTGTTCTTCTGAATCAAATACGCATTATATCAATTTAAAGTGTTTTTAGTCGATAATTTGAAATAAGACTATATAGAATATAGAAATTGATATCATATTAATTTATACTATTTGGGATATGAAAACAGCTTTACTTATTAAAGAAATTTATTTAGAGGGTTTCAGGAATTTGGGGAATTTTATTGTACAGAAGTATTTTAAGGCCTTTGCCTGGTTCAGTTTTATAATGTTTTTTACGGTCCTCTATGCCTTTATTTTCAGGGTGTATACAGGATTCGCATTTGATTAATTACTAACTTAAATATAATACTATGGCTCGAAGACATAAAGGATATAGTTTAATCGACTTTTTTGTTGCTGCAGGATGTTTGTTTATTTCTGTGATGATGTTTATGATAATGACAGCTGCAGGAGTTCAATAGTCCCTCCTTCGCCCTTACGGGCTTTGGTAGATAAGACCCCGCCTCTGCTCATATGAGCCAGGGGTAGATTAAATAAAAATCCAAAAATGCATTAAATAACCAACCTAAATATTAATTAGTCCCTGTAAGTGCAAAACTTACAGGGATTTTTTGTTGCTACTCCCCTCACTTCCCTTAAAAATCACTCTTTAAAGGCTGCACTATGGAAATTGTGCATTTTATCAGGGAATTCTGTTGCCTTGACTAAAAGAATGATAAAAAACTAAACTTAGAACGGCTTTTGAAGTCTTATAAGTGAATTATAAAATTAGTGTTATGAAAACTATAGACTTACTTAAGGAAATTTATTTGGACGGATTCAGGAATTTAGGAACCCTTATTGTACGAAACTATTTTAAACTTTTTGCATGGTTTTGCTTTGCAATGTTCTTGATTGCTCTCTATGCATTTATCTTTAGGGTGACTACAGGCTTTGCATTTGACTAGCGCATGCAGAAAACCCGCTAAAATAGTTAAAATAAATATGGAAAAAATCCATAAAATAGGAAATAATCCATAACTTAGCTGTCCTTTTAGACAGTTATGCAAAAGACCATTCTTCATCTGGATCTGGATACCTTTTTTGTATCCGTAGAGCGGCTCATTAATTCCGAGTTGCAAAACAAACCCCTGCTGGTAGGTGGCACCAGCGACAGGGGAGTAGTGGCTGCCTGCAGCTACGAGACCCGCGGGTTTGGCATACACTCCGGGATGCCCATGAAAATGGCACGGGAACTTTGCCCTGAAGCCGTTGTCATCCGCGGTAACGCAGGGACCTACAGCAAGCACTCCGATCTGGTCACCGAAATCATCAAAGAACAGGTACCCGTTTTTGAGAAATCGAGTATAGACGAATTCTATGCGGACCTCTCCGGGATGGACCGCTTTTTTGGCTGCTACCACTACGCCTCCGAATTGCGGAAAATGATCATTAAAGAAACCGGGCTCCCCATTTCCTTCGGGCTGTCTGTAAACAAAGTAGTCTCTAAAGTAGCTACTAACGAGGCCAAACCCAACAACCAGCTGAAAGTAGATTTTGGCTATGAAAAACCCTTTCTGGCCCCGCTCTCTATCAAAAAGATCCCTATGGTGGGCGACAAAACCTACCAGACGCTCAGAAACCTGGGACTCAGAAAAGTAAAAACCGTACAGGAAATGCCTATGGACCTTATGCGACGCGTATTGGGGGCTAACGGCGCTGTCATTTGGAAACGGGCCAATGGGGTAGACAACTCCCCCGTAATCCCTTTTTGCGACCGTAAGTCCATTTCTACGGAACGCACCTTTGACCGCGATACCATAGATGTTAGTAAACTAAAAGGCATCCTTATAGCCATGACAGAGAACCTGGCCTACCAGCTCCGCAGGGGGGAAAAGCTTACCGCCTGCATTGCCGTCAAGATCAGGTATTCAGATTTTAATACCTATTCCAAACAAGTCCGTATCCCTTACACCAGTGCAGACCATATTCTTATCCCCAAAATTCTTGAGCTGTTCAGAGTCCTGTATAACAGGCGTTTGCTGGTGAGACTTATAGGCATTCGCTTTAGTTACCTGGTGCCGGGAAATTACCAGATTAACCTGTTTGAAGATACCGAAGAAGCCCTGAACCTCTATGCCGCAATGGATAACATCCGGGAGCGCTTTGGCGATAAAAGCGTGCTAAGAGCCTCCGGCCTTGGTGCTAAAACTATTGGCAGAATGCACAACCCCTTTAATGGCCAACCGCCTATAGTGCTGGCGCATAGAAAGCAATAAACTCCGCCTTTGCTCTTGCAAGCTACGGTGGATAAAGATGAAACTAAAAATAGGATTAAAAAACCTTATCCGCAGAATAGTGCATGAAAGCTCTGAAATCAGGAGCTGAGGAAGGAAGCGACCCGGAGTTTCAGGCACGGTTTTTCAATTTGCGAATTGAAAAAATTCCTTGGATAAGGCGCCCTTTTCTTTGCTTCGTTTCTTTTGGGCGAACAAAAGAAATGAAGAGAAGGCAAAGAAAATGAAGAACTAAAACAACACAACAAATCGAATACCAACACCTATGTACCTCAACTGCCACAGCTACTACAGCCTCCGATACGGGACTTTTTCCGAAGTAGCCCTCTTAGAACTCGCCCGGGAAAACCAGGTGACCCAACTGGTACTTACAGACATCAACAATACCTCCGCAGGCCTGAACTTTGTCCGTAAAGCTCCGGAATACAACATAAAGCCCATTTTAGGGATCGATTTCAGAAACGGGGCAGATCAATGCTTTGTGGGCATTGCCAAAAACAATGAAGGCTACCAGGAACTAAACGCCTTCCTATCTGCCCACCTCCACGAGGAAAAAGAAATCCCCCAAAGAGCCCCGAAGTTTAAACACGCCTACATAATCTACCCCTTTGAAAAGGTGCTCCTCAATGACCAGAGCGATTTCAGGGAACAGGAGTTTATAGGAATTTCCATAAAGGACCTAAGAAGGCTGCCCTTCTCCAGTTTAGTTGAAAAAAAAGACAAACTGCTAGTGCTGCAACCCGTTACCTTCAGGAATAAGCGCGACTTTAATGCGCACCGATTGCTGCGGGCCATAGAGAAGAACGTGCTGTTAAGCAAGCTCTCCAAGGAAGAAGAGGCCAGCGAAGAGGAAAAAATGTTTCCCATTCAAAACCTGGCCGCGGCCTTTGCAGAATTCCCCTTTATTCTTGAAAACACAGAATGGCTGATGAATTCCTGCAGCATCCATTTTGATTTTTCCAAAAACCGCACTCCCCAGAATCTGCAGACCTACCTGGGCAGCAGGGATGAGGACGAAAAACTGTTGGAGCAATTATGCCAGGACGGCCTTCCTTACCGCTATCCCGTGGTGGACCAACCTATCCGGAAGCGACTCCAAAAAGAGTTGGCACTGATTAAAGAAAAGAACTTTGTCTCCTATTTTTTAATCAACTGGGACATTGTTTCCAAGGCCCGGGAAAAAGGGTTTTTCTATGTAGGGCGGGGCAGTGGCGCCAACAGCATTGTGGCCTATTTGCTTCGTATTACCGATGTAGACCCCATAGAACTCGACCTGTATTTTGAGCGCTTTATTAATCTCTACCGGGCCAATCCGCCCGATTTTGACATCGATTTTTCGTGGAGAGACCGGGAAGAGATTACCCAATATATTTTTGACCGCTTTGCGCATGTCACCCTTTTAGGCACCTATGTCACCTTTAAACATAAGGGCATTGTACGCGAACTTGGAAAAGTCTTTGGCCTGCCAAAGGCGGAGATTGATGTTCTAAGCGATGGACACTACCAGCTATCCCAATTAGATGAGGTATCCCTGCTGGTATTAAAATACGGACAGTTAATAAAAGGCTTTCCCAATTACCTGAGCATCCATGCAGGGGGGATCTTAATTACCCAAAGGCCCATCCACTATTTTTCAGCTACGCACTTGCCGCCAAAGGGCTTTGCCACCGCTATGTTTGATATGGTCATTGCCGAAGATGTAGGCCTCTATAAATTTGATATTTTGGGCCAGCGTGGCCTGGCAAAGATCAAGGAAACCCTGCAGATCCTGCAGCTTAATAAGCCTGAAAAGTTTCACGAAATAGACATCCATAACATCAAAAGATTTAAGGAAGACCCCCGTATTAACCAGCTCATAAAAACCGCCCAGTGTATGGGGTGTTTTTATGTAGAATCACCCGCCATGCGGATGCTGCTAAAAAAGCTGGAGGTAGATAATTATTTGGGTTTGGTAGCGGCAAGTTCCATTATACGCCCCGGGGTGGCCAAGAGTGGGATGATGCGCGAATACATCCTGCGGCATCGAGAAGAGGGCAGGGCAGAGGAGAAGGGTCACCCGGTAATGCTAAATATTATGCCTGAGACTTATGGCATTATGGTCTACCAGGAAGACGTCATAAAAGTGGCCCACTATTTTGCCGGACTTACCCTTGGGGAGGCCGATGTGCTGCGAAGGGGCATGAGTGGAAAATTTCGTTCCCGGGAAGAGTTCCAGAAGGTGCAGGACAAGTTTATGGACAACTGCCGTAAAAAAGGTTATGAAGAAGGGCTGATTTCGGAAATCTGGCACCAGGTAGCCAGTTTTGCCGGTTATGCTTTTGCCAAGGGGCACTCTGCTTCCTATGCCGTGGAGAGTTACCAGACCCTGTTTTTAAGGGCCTATTACCCTCTGGAATATCTGGTGGCAGTGCTTAACAACGGGGGTGGTTTTTACCGTTCCGAGTTTTATGTGCACGAGGCCCGGATGATGGGAGCAAGCATACATGCACCCTGTATAAACAAGAGTTTTGCAGTAAACTGCATTTATGGGACAGATATTTATTTGGGTTATATGTATCTAAAAGAGCTGGAGAGCAGGGTAATGGAGCGTATTTTAAAAGAGCGGCAGCTGCATGGGGTCTTTACTTCTTTGGAAGGGTTTTTAGACCGGGTGCCTATTTCCATAGAGCAGCTGAGTATCCTTATTCGAATAAATGCGTTCCGGTTTACAAAAATTAACAAGCACAAATTGTTGTGGGAAGCGCATTTGTTTCTTTCCAAAGGCACTATAGTAGACCACCCGAAATTGTTCCCGCCTACCCACCAAAAATTTAAAATCCCACGCCTTCATACCACAGACCTGGAGATGGCCTTTACCCAATTAGAGCTACTGGGGTTTTGCCTTTGTTCTCCTTTTTATTTATTAAAGGAGCCCCCTAAAAATACAAATGGCAGCAGGGATTTGGAGCGATATTTAAGCAAAAATATTGATATCTATGGCTATCTGGTTACTGTTAAGAACACAAATACGCATAACGGCAAGCGCATGCATTTTGCCACCTGTGTAGACCAGCATGGGGAGGTGTTTGATACGGTGCTTTTCCCCCCTGTGGCCGCCAAATACTATTTTAGGGGCAGGGGCATTTACCGGTTTTATGGCAGGGTGGTAAGTGAGTTTGGTTTTTTGAGTATAGTGACCATAAAGATGCAAAAACAAGAGGTAATCCAGGATCCCAGGTATGCCGATATGAAGACGGCCACCAAAAGACTGTTGATAACTCCCAAAAAACAGGTTTAGTGAAAACGGATACAATTGTTACATTGCAGTTTAATAAATCTCCGTAAACCTTTGAGAGTTAAATGATCCAAAAACTAAATTCTAAAGACCAAAAAATAGCTGAGACCATCCACTCCGTTTTTCAGGCCTCCTATGCCATAGAAGCTAAACTCTTAAATGCTACAGATTTTCCGCCCCTTAAAAGAACTGTAAAGGAATTTTTAGATAGTAAAAATGCGTTTTACGGCTTTTATAAAGAAAAAATCTTAACAGGGGTGGTGGAGGTAAAAGCAGAAGAAAACAATACCCATATTCAAAGCCTGGTTGTACACCCCAAATTTTTCAGGAATGGTATAGGCAGTGCTCTGGTGCAATTTGTACTGGACAATTACCATACCAAAACATTTACCGTAGAAACCGGCCTGGCTAATGAGCCGGCCAAAGATTTGTATTATGGTTTTCATTTTAGAAAGCAAAGGGAATACGATACTACCAACGGCATTCGCAAAATTGCTTTTTTGTTGAGAAGAGGTTAGTCCTTATTCATTGGTTACTTGCTATTGTATATAGTACCGGAATTATTTTTTCTTAGGCCTGGGCACAATTGCCGTCCGCTTTCCCCATTCTAGCCACATTTCTGCCATTTTCTTCACTAATTCTGGGTTGATAGCTGCTATATCACGCATTTCTGTCCGGTCTTTTTCCATATCAAACAGTTCCCAATTTGCTAATTCCAACTCATCTGTTTTATCCCAGATATAAGAGTTATTTTTACTGGCTTTTGAAATTAATTTCCACTTGCCCATCCGAACCGCCCGGTTACCTTCGTGCTCCCAAAAAATGGCCTCCCGCTCCAGGTCTCTGCCCTCCATAAGAGGCACCAAACTTTTACCCTCCATAGGCAGAATTGTATTTCCATTGTAGTTAGCAGGATATGCCTTGCCCCCCAGATCAATACAAGTAGCCATGATGTCTATTAAATGGGTTGGGTTTTTTCTGAATTCCCCTCCTTTTTTAATTTTTGTCGGCCAATGAACAATTAAAGGAGTAGCAATCCCTCCTTCATGCACCCAATGTTTGTACTCCCTAAACGGAGTGTTACTGGCATTTGCCCAGTTTAGGCCATAGGCGGTATATCCATCTGGTGGACCCGGCCATCCCTCTTTCATTAATTTTACAGGCTTACCGTCCCGGCTGGAAAAAGGGATCATTTCAGTTTGTACTTCATCCGGAGCCAGAGCCACAACATCTTTACTATTCGGGTGATTTTTTATCCAATCCAGCTCTTCGGCGCAGGCGCCATTGTCCTGCAAATAAAAAATTATGGTATTCTCCAATTGACCTTTGGACTTTAGGGCATCCACGATTTGTCCAATACCCGCATCCATTAGTGTTGTCATGGCGGCATAGGTCTCCATATTGGCAAGTTCCCATTCTTTGTCTGGAACAGCCTCAGACCAGGGTTGCACAAAAGAATCCCGCGGAGTTAGTTCCCAATCTGAATTGACCAATCCCATTTTTTTCATCCGTTCAAAACGGGCCTTTCGAATTTCATCCCACCCCTTATCATACTGCCCCTTATATTTGGCAATGGCTTCAGTCGGTGCCTGCATGGGCCAATGCGCTGCGGGATAAGATAAATAAAGAAAGAAAGGATTCTCCCCATTGTTTTCATTAATACATTTTACGGCGTAATCTGTAAATGCTGTGGTAGTGTAAAAATCCTCTGTTGGTGGCACATATTCATTGTCTTCTGCCAAAGAACGGGGGTCATAATGACTACCTGCTCCTGAAATCATCCCATAGAACTTATCAAAACCCCTTTGCTTTGGCCAATTACTTTTATCTGGATTTTCAATCACATAAGGTGTTATGTGCCATTTGCCGGACATATAAGTGGAATAGCCAGCTCCTTTTAGGGCCTCCGCGATGGTTACAGCATTACTACTTAAATCCCCCCTGAATGCAGGTGTGCCCCTGTCGTACTCCATATGTCCAATGCCCGCCTGTTGAGGATACAATCCTGTGAGTAAAGAGGCACGGCTAGGACAACAACGAGCCCCGTTATAAAATTGGGTAAACCGTAAGCCATTTGCCGCTAGTTGGTCAAGTACCGGGGTATTAATTTCACCTCCGTAGCAGCCAATATCTGAATACCCCATATCATCTGCCAGTATCAGGATAATATTTGGGGGAAGCTCCTTTTTGCGTGCTTGCTTTGGCGATTCACAGCTTTGTAAAATAATTAGGAAAACTAGTAGTAGGAAAAAGGATGTTCTTTTCATTGAGCAGGGATTTGATTTATCCAGACTGCCATTTCACCATTTCCCCGATGCGCCCAGGCGTAATAAGGGATGGCGGTAAGGGTTGGGCTTTCCATTTTACCAAGTCCTCCAAGTAAGCCTACCTCAAAAGAATAGGCAAATTCTTCGTAGTCCGGCACACCAATGTTCAGGACACCTTTGGGATTATCCACTTCTTCTGCGCAAAAGACCAACGGTCCCCGTTCTAAGGCAATCTTACCTTTATTGCCTATTACAAGATCATTGCTTACCACTTTACGAACAGGCATTTCAAAGGCAATAGTTATCTTATCGTATTGTCGCCAGTTATGTTTTTCCAGGGTTATATAGCCATTTTCTACCAAAGGTTCCACACTTTCCCCGTTTACCATTAGGGATATTGCAGGTTTATGGTTGTCTTTATAACTATAAAGGTCACCATCCATGACTTCATTCCTCGCCCATCCCGGAACTCTTAAGTTAAAAACTGCTTCTACAGTATTGGTATTTAAAACTTCCAGATCAATTCGCCCATCCCAGGGGTAGTTTGTGGTCTGACTTATTTGGAGGTATTGGTCACCTATGGAAATCTCGGCCTTGTTACCTATATACAGATTCACATATACTTCGTTCCCCCTGGTGGCGTAGATATAGCCTGGCAGAGAAGGTAAAATGCGGACTACGTTTACCGGACAACAAGAACAATCAAACCAAGGTGATCTGCCACAGACCCCCTGGTTAAATTTTGTAAATCCATCGGCTTCCAGGGGGTTTGGATAAAAGAAAGTATTGCCTTCAAAAGAAACACCGGCAAGAAAACCATTATAAAGGGTTCTCTCAAAAACGTCCATATATTTTACGTTACCGCTTTTAAGGAACATGCGTTCATTCCATAGCATTAGTGCAATGGCTGCACAGGTTTCGGTATAAGCCGTCGCATTTGGAAGCTCATAGTCAGGACCAAAGCCTTCGTACCTGGGTTCCGCACCAATGCCCCCGGTAATGTAAATCTTTTGGTGTACGATATTATTCCAAATTTTGTCTAGTGCTTCATCGTAAGCGGTTTCACCGGTCAGGGCGGCCACATCAGTAGCTGCAGAGTAAAAGTACCCGGCCCTTACGGCGTGCCCAACAGCCTCTTCCTGTTCTACAAGAGGCATATGATCCTGCTGATATTTTCCGGCATATTTCCCCTCCGTAGTATTATGTCCTTGGGCATTGCCGCGCTCATCTATAAAAAACTTGGCCAGGTCCAGATATCTTTTTTCTCCTGTTACACGGTAGAGTTTCACTAACCCAAGTTCTATTTCCTGATGTCCGGGAACGCCCATGTTTTTTCCGGGTCCAAATACCTTATCCACGAGGTCAGCATTTTTAAGGGCCACGTCCAGGAGGGTTCTTTCTCCCGTCGCCTGATAGTGGGCCACTGCGGCTTCATACAGGTGGCCCACATTATATAATTCGTGGTAGGTTTGGAGGTTCGTCCATCTTTTGGTTCCACCGCCGTCGGCCGCATTTTCGGGATTTATAGTGCGGTTAGTATATAAATAGCCATCGGCTTCCTGAGCCGCAGCGATCTTGGCAATTAAGTTGTCCAGAAAGGATTTGAGCTCGGGATCGTCATGTACCTGTAGCGAATAACTGGCACCTTCTATTACTTTAAATACATCGGAATCATTAAAAAAAATGCCTTCAAATTCACCTTCTTCCAACCCTCCGGCAATGGCAAAATTTCTTAGCCTTCCGGTTTCCTCGCACTTTTTAAAATTATAGGGCAGGGTTACTTGTCGGTTGGTTTCTAAACGAGGGGTCCAGAAATCGTCCTGGATATGTACCGACGTAAAGGGCACGGGCTGAATAGGGTAATCTAAAATAGTATTGTGGGCAATAGCAAGATCGGGTTTAACTTCTTTTTCCTGGCAGGAAACCGTTAGTAATAGTCCGGTAACCATAAGATATATTAAAAATAAAGCGGGTAAGTAAAAATGGCCAGATTTTTCAGGAGAGGATTTAAAGATTAGCGGTGACCGGGCTAAAAAAAGATGTAAAATTTTATTTTTCATGTTTTCGGTTAATAATGGGAGCATCCCATCGAAGCAACTTTAGACCCTTTTTTTATTTTTGACGAATATTAATTTATGTTTACTTTTTGGGTTTTCTCTTTGTTCTATCTCAAATTTGCCAACGGATTTGATTAATGGGGTCAATTTCTGAAAACCGTAGTTTCTGGGATCAAAATTCGGTTGTTTCTTTTGCAACAAACTGCCTACATCTCCCAAAAAAGCCCACCCATCGTCGTCGGAAGTGTCGTTAATTGTTGTGGCAATTAATTTGATTTCCTTAAAAGTTATTTTATCGACACTATCTTTAGTTTCAGTTTTTTCACTCTCAGATTCTGCCTCTTTAGATTGGTTTTTCAGAATTTCAATATATATAAATTTGTCACATGCCACAATAAACGGATTTGGTGTCTTTTTTTCTCCAATTCCAATCACTTGCATCCCGGCTTCTCTTAGTCGGGTTGCTAAACGAGTAAAATCACTATCACTGGAAACCAGGCAGAAGCCATGAACTTTTTCCGAGTACAGGATATCCATTGCATCAATAATCATCGCCGAATCTGTAGCATTCTTTCCAGTGGTATAGCCATATTGCTGTATGGGAGTAATCGCATTCTCAAGGAGTAGATTTTTCCATTTGGACAAACGAGGTTTGGTCCAGTCACCATAAATCCTTTTTATCGTAGGGTTGCCGTATTTGGCTATTTCTTCCATCATCTCTTTTATATAAGCCGACGGGATATTATCGCCGTCGATTAGCACAGCTAAATTTGAATTCATATCGTTATATTTTATTTAAGAACTTGCGGGTTTGTATTTTTATTAATGCAGTTTGTTTCCCGAAGATAATGAATCCTAAATATTCAAGTGAAGGTTTATTGAGATGTTAGCTAAAAGAATAATTTTTTAAAGAATTCCATAGTTTGATCTGGTGAATTTAGTGTATGTGGTGGTTTGATTAATTGAGAGTTCTAATCATCAACAGCAATCAATTTGGGTCTCTTACTTAAATGATCAGTGATCTGTTCATAAGCCAATGCAAACGCCAATACCTTTTTGTCATCTCCAAATTTACCCATGACCTGCATACCCATTGGCCTGCCTTGTGCATCGAATCCCACCGGGACATTAACCACCGGGATACCACCCATACTACCCAAAATAACTACTTCCATCCAGCGATGATAAGTATCCATCTCTCGTCCATTTATTTGTTTAGGCCAGTGGATCTCTTTTGGAAACGGGAACACTTGTGCGGTAGGTAAAACCAGGAAGTCATATTCACCAAACATCCTGTCCAATTCAGTATACCAACGGGTGCGGATCGTATTTGCCCTCTCTGCATCTTTCTCATTAAAACTAAGACCCTGTTCAATTTCCCAGATCAACTCCGGCTTTAGCAGGTCCCTGGTGGCAGGATCTTCATAGTAATTCAGCATATTTAAACGTCTATAATGGCGCAGGATGGTCCAGCTTTGCCATAAATCAGATATATTAAAATTAGACTGCATAGACTCTACCTTTGCGCCGGCACTGGCTACGTCGGCCAGGCTGGCTTCACATAATTCTATAATTCCCGGCTCCATAGCCAAATAATTATCGAGATTGCCCATCCAGCCAATCTTTATTTTATCAAGGCTTAAGGGATTTAAGACATCAAAAACTGGGTTAAGGGCGATTGTCTGTAATAATCTAATGGCATCATGGGTATTTCTACCCATGGGTCCGGAGGTCCAAAGAAGCCTGTTATTTGCATCCCCTTCATCCATCACCACATTTGTACTCGGTCTGAAACCTATCACATTATTGTACGCTCCAGGATTTCTAAGGGAACCCATCATATCGCCACCATCAGCAACGGGAAGCATGTGAGTTCCCAGGCCACAGGCTGCACCACCACTGCTTCCGCCCGCTGTTAGAGTAGGATTGCAGGCACTTCCCGTGGTCCCGAAAACAGGATTGTAACATTGAGAACCCAATCCAAATTCTGGCGTATTTGTCTTACCAATAAAGATCACACCCTGACCGCGAATTTTTGCGACTAAAGTACTATCTTCTTCGGCTATACGTTTTGCAAACATGGGTGATCCATCTGTATAAGGCAAGCCCGCCACTGGAGCCAAATCCTTTACTGCATGTGGCATGCCGTGCATCCATCCCCAATATTCATTTCGGGCCAGGGCTTGGTCTGCATGTCGTGCCTGACTCAATAACTCATCGTCACTAACCATACTTACAATGGCATTATATACAGGATTATAACGATGGATGCGCTCCAGATATGCCTGCATCACCTCCACACAACTGGCCTGTTTGGTCCTTATTGCGACCGATAGGTCAGAAGCGCTGAGATCGGTTAGATCGGAAGAAAGATTAGCCGCAAAAAGTTTATTCGAAAAAGGAAAGGGTACGGAAAGTACAGCACCATAAGCTACCGTATTCTTTATAAATTTTCTTCGATCCATAGTGGTTTTTGAGGATTTTATTTCCCTTATTCCAGAGCAAAAGCAACATAAACATCATTAGATGACGTGCCCATTTTCCCTCCGCCGCAGGCGATAACTATATATTGTTTTCCATCTAGTTCATACGTAGCAGGGGTTGCATAACCCCCGGCATCTAGGTCAGTTTCCCAAAGTAGTTCCCCGGTTTTCATATTGAACGCCCTAAATTTTTCATCTTTTGTTGCGGCTATAAACAGCACACCGCCGGCAGTAATTACCGGACCTCCGTAATTTTCAAGACCACTAACGGGATATTCAGGATCATTTAGTTCTTCTTCATTACCCAGCGGAATTTTCCAAAGATATTCCCCGGTATTCAAATCAATAGCATTCAGGGTACCCCATGGGGGTTTTATAACCGCGTAACCCCGATTGTCTTTAAACCTTCCAAAACCAACCATGCCGTAGGGTACATCGTCTGTAGTTTCGGCCCTGTGATCTAATGTTTCAATTCCACTTAAATATTCTGAGAGGGCTTTTACTTCATCATCAGTAAGATTTGGCAAGGCGGGCATAGCGCCCTTGCCATTCTTAATGTTATTTACAATATCAGAGGGTGCAAGTCTGGATTTGACATTTTGAAGTTCGGGGATAACGCCCAGCCCCTGCAAATTACCTCCATGGCAACGCGCGCAGTGTATTTGTGTTAAAGTAGCCCCATAACTTAATTTCTTACCATCCTTATAACCAATTCTAGCCATTCTTACAATCCAGGGCATTTCGTTGCTATTTACATACATGGTTCCATTGCGAGGGTCCACGGCTGCTCCTCCCCATTCTGCACCCCCATCAGCACCGGGAAATAAAATAACACCTGCTGTATCAATGGGAAAGAATTGCCCTTCAGAGGTTATCTGTTTAAATCGTTCCAGGACCGTTAACCCTTTTGTATTTTGTTCTTTGTCTATAAAATCGTCAACAAAAGCAGGTTGGTCTGGAGTGTAGAGATCTTCTTCTTTTAATAGTTGCCGGGCAAAGGGGGCAGGTTTTAGAGGTAATGGTTGGGTTTTTGCCGTTGTATCACCTGCCAGCGTTGTAGCAGGGTATGGTTTTTCCTCTATTGGAAAAAGAGGTTCACCGGTTACACGATTGAATACATATACATGGCCACTTTTCGTTATTTGAGCCACTGCGGGTATCTTTTGGCCGTCCTTTTCCACCTCAAGCAGGTTGGGTGGAGCTGGTAAATCCCTGTCCCAAACATCGTGATGAACCATTTGAAAATGCCAGATTCTTTCACCGGTTTTGGCGTCCAGGGCTAATAGGGTATTGGCAAATAAATTATCGCCAATCCGGGCACCTCCATACCAGTCGAAAGCAGCAGATCCTGTAGGAGCATATACTATTGCGCGTTCTTCATCCAGCGCCATCCCCGCCCAATTATTGGCACCGCCAATCTGGTCATTTTTATGGGCATCTTTCGGCCATGTATCATAGCCAAATTCCCCTGGCTTTGGGATAGTGTGGAATATCCATTCCAATGTACCTGTAATTACATTATAAGCCCGGATATGACCAGGAGCTGCACCGGGAGATTCTGAGGTTCTGAAACCCATAATGTATAAATTCTTATAGATCACCCCTGGGGTAGTAACCACGATGGGGACTTTGTCCGGGTCTCTTCCAAGATCCTTTCTTAAATCAATACTTCCTTTAGTTCCAAAGGATTCAATTACTGTCCCGGTCGCTAGGTCTATTGCATAAAGCATATAACCTGAGGTATAAAACAACCTGCTTTTTTCTTCTGATTCCGAAGCCCAGTACATTAATCCCCGACTTAAACCTAAGCCAGTTTCGTCTGCAGATTCCGGCTTGTATTTCCATAGTTCCTGACCCGTTTTTGCATTGATGGCAAAGAGGGTATTAGCGGGATTTACACCCAGGAGTTTATCCTCAACTATTAATGGATTTGTTTGTATCTGTGAATTTCTGCCCTCCTCAAGACCACCGCTATTGTACCTCCATGCAATTTTTAGCTGCCCTACATTTTCCGTGGTAATTTCATCCAACACCGAAAAATGAGTTCTTTCAGGGTCTCCCAAATAATGATTCCATGTTTTAAAATAGCTCTTTCCCAATATTGAATTTTGGTTTTCGGGCTTTTCCCCGGGAGCATTTTCACAGGCAGATAAGCTAAAAATAAGCAGTACTAAGATTGCATTTAGCTTCATATTATCTTCTGTTTAAAGTTGATCTAAATCAGGTACAGAAAGCTCATCAATATTCCATTTTGCCCTTTTTGCACCTGCCTGGTAGGTACTTTCCAGGAAATCGAGTACAACTTTTCGCGGGTTCGTTGAATTCTTAACATCTTCGTATCGCAACAGGGCCATGGGGCTACCATTGCTATCCTGCCAGAACGCTCCTTTTGGTTGAAGGGGTTCCTCATCTATCCTATCAGGAGAAGGGTAGGTGTAGGCGTAATACATAGGCTCTGGTACATTAGTGTCGCCCACCCAAAATCCAAAGCTAATTTGTTCATGGGAGTAGGTTTCTTTTTCTAAAATCCTTGCAGATTTATCCATAGGAGGAAGCTTTTTCCCGGAGAATCGGGTTACCACTAAATCGAGGTGGTGCCAGTAAATATGAACGGGACAGGTTTTTCCGTAGAAACGACCACTGAATTCCTTAAAAACGTTGCTATTCCACAACATGATTTTCCAGAAGGTGTTAATATACTTCCAATCGTAATGGTGGTACTCTGTAATCTCATCAAAACGTTTTTCGATACCCACATCAAATGGTTTATCAATAAATTTTGGAAATACCCCAATACCATGTAATTCAGCCATAAATCCTTTATAAAAATCGCCAATTGTAGGATTATTATCCAGTGATAATACAATATCCTCACCGGAACTTCGAGAGATGATAACCGCTTTTCTTTTTATATTAAACTCCATCTCAAAGCTGTCCAACCCATCATTTATAGGGATGCTATAGGTGCCAAAGCCTCTTGGGGTAACATAGAGTGTAATGTACCACCAATGATTTTTTCTGGCGGTTGATTTCAATCTTGTCTTACCCAATATTTGGAGTAGTAAATGAACGGTTATCCTGGTTTCTGTCCATTCATCAAAAGGTAATGCTGGTAGTTTCTCAGTTTCCATACTATTCTTTTTATTAACTAATGTAGCGACGGTGCTGGTTCGCTATTGTTATTTGTTTGTGATTTTCTTCTCTCTTTGGCATCATATAAAATATAATTTTTAATATCACCAATGTCTTTTTTAGATAAGCGATCACTAAAATTGGGCATTCCTTTTTCAAGAAAAATACCTTCCCCGGCAATCTGCGCTATCATGTTTAAGGTTTCGGGCTGGGAATAAGCTAAATTAGGAATGCTTCCGCCACCCGTAGGAAGGTTTCCACCTCCATGGCAGCGAGAACAATACCTGAGGTACAATTTTTGGCCATGGTCTATTTGAGTTGTGGTGGCTTCAAAATCAAGGTCCACCAGTTGTTGAATAGGCTTTTTTTCAAAAACGGGCATGGGTTCATTCCTGCCCAGGGCAAAGGTATAAATGGTTCCCGGATTAATCTGTTCTGTAAACTTGGTCCATAGTCCCATTACGCCACCCCAACCCACAGGAATGGTGATATATTGTACATTATCTATTTCATAGGTAATGGGAGGGGCAATAATTCCGGTTTCTAAGGGATATGACCAAACTTTTTCACCGGAAGCAGCATCGTAAGCTACAAAGTCGCCTTCTGATGTACCCTGAAATACAAAATCGCGTGTGGAAAGAACTCCTGCATTCCATGGGGTGAGTTGTTTTACATTCCAGACTTCCTTTTGCTTTATAGGGTCCCAGGCTATCAGTTTACCAAAACCTCTCCTGGCCATCAGATCTTCATGGACTTCTTTTTCCGGGTCAAAATCTGAACCCGTGTTCCAGCTTCTTCCGTCCTCTTTATGTTCCCAGTTGGCAGGTTGCCCATAAAACATACCATTTTCACGTGCTGGGATATAAACTAATCCAGTAACAGGATTAAATGCCATGGGTTGCCAATTATGTCCTCCTAAGGCCGATGGTGATATTTCTGAATTCATATTTGGATACCTGCTAAAACTGCTTTCTATTGGCCGTCCGGTTTCTTTATCGATGCTCTTCGCCCAATTAGTATAAACATAAGGTTCAGCCGAAATAAATTCACCATTAGCACGATCTATCAAATAGAAAAATCCGTTTTTTGGAGCCTGCATCAGCACTTTCCGGCTTGTGCCATTTATTTCGAGATCAGCTAAAATAATATGTTGGGTTGCAGTATAATCCCAAGTATCTCCTGGGGTAGTCTGATAATGCCATTGATATGTTCCATCATCCGGGTTTAAAGCCACAATGGAGGATAAATAAAGGTTATCACCTCCTCCCGGACTTCTAATATCCCTATTCCATGGAGAGCCATTGCCAACGCCAATGTATAAAAGGTTTAAATCAGGATCATAGGCCATGGCATCCCAGGCCGTACCTCCACCGCCAAATTTCCACCATTCTCCGGTCCAGGTTTTTGCAGCTTCTTCCATGGCTTTAGACTCAAATCCATCTGCAGGATTACCGGGTACGGTATAAAACCGCCATAGTTGCTCACCGCTTAGGGCATCGTAGGCAGAAATATAGCCTCTTACTCCATATTCGGCCCCTCCATTTCCTATAATTACTTTTCCGTCAATTACTCTTGGCGCCCCCGTTATGGTATATCCTCTAGTCTGATCAACGGTAAGTACCTCCCAGGATTGTTCACCTGTGGTTGCCTTTATAGCGATTAATCGACCATCAAGAGAGGCTACATATACCATGCCTTTATAGATGGCAACTCCTCTGTTCACCACATCGCAACAAGCCTTTTCGCCATGTCCTTTAGGAACTTTAGGATCATAGGTCCAGATAAGTTCACCCTTTCTCGCATCTATGGCATATACCACACTCCAGGGTCCCGAAACGTACATAATACCATCTACCACAATTGGTGTTGCCTCAATACCGCGTTTAGTTCCCAGGTTTATACTCCACGCCAATCCTAAACTATCAATATTGGATTTGGTGATCTGACCTAAGGGACTAAACCTGTCTTCTTTGTAGTTTTTCCCATAACTGAGCCAATCTCCGGGGCTTTCATCGGCAGCCAAAAGCCTATTCTCATCTATCTCATTTGTAACCGCAGTAATATGTTCTTTTGAACCGGGTTCCGGATCTGTGCCGCAGCTAGTTATTGTTATAAGTAAGACAATACAAAATAGAAATCTAAAAAGGTTGTTCATGGTTGGTTTTTTAGTTATACTAAATCCCATTTTTTTCTGGGCTTTCTGGAGAGCAATGCATTGGCTTCCTTATCCCTAATAAATTTTTCTTTTTCGGCGTTCCAAGCCAGTTTTCTGTTCAGCTGCCAGGAAATTAATCCTAAATGCATGGGTAGGGTCATCTCCCTGGCATAGGCCAGGTTTGACTCCGAAGGTTTACGCGATTTTACCGCATCTACAAAATTCTGCTGGTGGCCGGGTGAGCGGACCAGTTTTTTTGGAATTTCAGGAATATCGGTAACAGTCTCACCATTGATAGTGATCTCCCGAGTTTCATAATCACAAATTAGTGTGCCCTTGTCGCCTTCAAAATAGGCACCTATACCTCTGTCTGCTGCACCGGGAACATCCGGAGGTGTAGAGGTCCAGAACAGCTGCAGGTCTTCAAATTCATAATCCACATCTATCCATTTGGGGGTATTGGCTATCCCGTCGGCTTCTTCTCCTCTAGCTGAGATACTCTTCAATCCTTTGGGCTGAATGGCCCAGTAGACCACATCGGCAATATGGCACCAGAAATCGGCAAATACCCCACCGGAATAATCCATAAAATACCTATAGGTAAAATGACATTTCGCAGGAATATAATCTACATAGGGCGCAGGTCCCAGCCACATATCCCAATCCAGAGTTTTGGGGATAGGTTTAATAACAGTCTCGGTCAAATCTGGAGGCCCGCCAGTTTTCCACAGCCTTACGGTATGGACTTTACCAATGGCCCCGGCCTGGATCAATTCAACTACTCTGTGGTAATTATCTGTGGCATGGATCTGTGTTCCTAACTGAAAAATACGGTTGTACTTCCTTTGGTTTTTAAGTAATAATTGCCCTTCTTTTACATCGTAAGAAAGTGGTTTTTCGCCATATACGTCTTTCCCGGCCTGGAAAGCCAATGTGGCAATCTGGCTGTGCCAATGATCCGGGGTAGCGCAGGTAATAGCATCTATATCTTTGCGGTCTAAAATTCTGCGAAAATCCTTATACCCGCTCACTTTAGATCCCGGTTGAAGGTTTTCCAAAGTTTTTAAGCTCTCGGCTAAATGCAATTCATCTACATCGCAAAGGGCAACCACCTTTACATCATCTAAACCTGC
>CAZHWD010000093.1:0-33359 GCA_964536335.1 uncultured Eudoraea sp.
TTTCAGAGATACAAACTTTGGCATTATTAGTCTCAGAAAAAATTCTTATGCCGTTGATCCCACTATTTACAGCTATTTAAGGGAGTTAAAAAATCTTAAAGCATTTGCTATTGTTTCCGTTAAGGAAGTTGATATGCATAATTTTAAAATTGAAAAGCTCTTCTACAAAAAACCAATGAAATTTTACATTGATTATAACAATGCACTTGCATGGGTGCAAAGAAGACTTAGAAAGAAGTAGGGAACTAGTTCTCTTTGTTTTCTTTTTTAACCTCTTCAGGTGGCACATTAAACAGATCAATATAAGCTGGACCAATACCATTAATTATTGCTGTCGCCGTTAACGCCTGGTATCCTAAGTTTTCAATTCCTATATCTCCAGCCCTCCCGTGGAGGTATACGCCAAAAATAGCTGCTTTTAAAGGTTCATAATTCTGTGCAATTAAAGATGTTATCATACCTGTCAGCACATCCCCGCTTCCTGCCGTAGCCATCCCAGGATTACCTGTCGTATTTATATATCCTTTTTCGTTATAGATCACTATAGTATGAGCGTCTTTTAGTACCAGGATGCAGTCGTACTTTTTAGAAAATTCCTTAGCTTTTTGAAGTTTATCAAAATCATTCTCCCAATTCCCCAGTAAGCGCTTCAATTCCCCCGGATGGGGAGTAAGTATCGTTTTTGGTGGTAGCTTTTTTAATAGCGATTTTTTTTTGGCAATAATATTAAGGGCATCAGCATCAATAACCATTGGACATTTAGTTTTACCTAAAAACTCAGTTAATGTTTCCTGTGTACTTTTGGCAGTTCCCAGTCCAATTCCCACACCTATTACGTTGGGCTCTATGTTTAAAGAAATATTCATGATTTCTTTATCACCTTGGTCTGTAATAACCATTACCTCGGGTAATGAGCTTTGTATTGGTATATATCCACATTGCGGTACATAAGCAGAAACCAATCCACTCCCAGAGGTAATGCACGCCCTGGAAGCAAGGGAAACAGCACCAATTTTGCCGTAGCTGCCACCAAGAATCAATGCATGCCCATACGTACCTTTATGTGAAAATTTTTCCCTGGGAATGTAATATTTCAAAACTTCGCTTTTGCCAATAAGTTCAAAGCTGGCCTCTGTTTGTTTAATATATTTTTGAGACAACCCAATATTCAGAATTTCCCATTGATTGGAGAATATTCCAGTTTCCGGTAAGAAAAAAATAAGTTTTGGAAACTGCAAACTCAGAACATAGTTGGCTTTCACTACTGCTTTCGAATTTTTAACGGCCTGATCTAAAAACAAACCCGATGGGACATCAACTGAAACGACAAAAGCAGCTGAATTATTAAGATGCTGTATAAGCCTTTCTACCCATTGATCCGGTGATCTGTTCAACCCAATCCCGAAAAGAGCATCAATTACAATATCTTCAGAATCTAATGAGGGGAGTTCAGTATCCGGGTTAACAAAGTTTGGCCAAATTTTACGATCCTTTAATCGCTCTAAATTAGCCAGGAAATCATGAGACCTCTTCTCGCTGTAGTTTACGACAAATACCTCAAAATTGTACCCATGTTCCCATAAATGCCTCGCCAGAGCTAATCCATCACCCCCGTTATTTCCAATCCCGCAGAATAACTTAATCTTTACCTGAGCACCCTGTAACTTATGATGAAGCCAGTTAAACAGTTGAACAGACGCCCTTTCCATAAGCTCGTCACTATTCATATCCTGCTCTGCTATGGTAAATTGGTCGGCTGCGTATATCTGTTTAGCTGTAAATATCTTCATTTCCCTATTTAAGGTTAGATTTTTGAATTTCTCTTTTTAGTGATATCCATATTTAAAATAGGTTTATCCATTTTAGTTTCAGTTTACAAATTATGCTGTATACGAATGAATCAACCTAAAAGGGGTTATTTTTTGTAAAAATATTTGAAAAATATTGATGACTTCGTAAAAATAGCATGAATTATTTGATAAGGGATTCAAAAGTCCTACTTTTGAATTGTTACCATAGGCATTATGAAAAGCATATCGGACATAAATAAAAGGGCTTCATCCCATACTAACAGGCACCATTTTGCTGCTTACATCACTACTACTACCCCTAAGGGGTAAGATTCTACATATACGTCCGTATTCATTTATACTCAGTAACACCACCTGTATCAATCACGCAATTAACAATATAGTAAAATGAAGGTTTTAAAATTTGGAGGTACTTCAGTAGCCAATGCACAGCATATAAAACAGGTTCGGGATATCGTCAAAAATTTGAATGGAAATAATATTGTGGTTGTAGTATCTGCTCTGGGGGGGATTACGGATCTACTTTTAAAGACTGTTGATTTAGCATCAACGCAGGATGAATCCTATAAAGAACGTCTTAAGGAAATTGAAGACAGGCATATAAAGACCATAAAAGAACTCATTCCAATTCAATTACAAAGTGCTATTTTGAGCAAGGTAAAAAGCGAACTAAACACCCTGGACACCTTAGCAGAGGGTGCATTTCTAATAGCTGAAAAAACCCCGCAGTTGACAGACAAGATTGTTAGTTTCGGTGAGCTTTTATCGTCCTTTATTATTAGTGAATTCTTTGTCTCAGCAGATATGAATGCAGCATTTAAGGATAGTCGGGAACTAATCAAAACTGACGACACCTATGGAAAAGCTGCTGTAGATTTTGAAAGTACAAATAGTAACTGTAAAGCTTATTTTTCAAATTCAGTAAAAAAAATAACTGTCATTCCCGGATTTATTTCTTCATCGACCAAAGGTAATCCCACAACCTTAGGTAGAGGTGGTTCTGATTATTCTGCGGCAGTAGTGGCCAGTGCAATAGAAGCAGAGGAATTACAAATTTGGACGGATGTTAGTGGAATGTATACAGCCAATCCAAAAATAGTAAAACAGGCAAAATCAATTCCACAGATCTCCTATGAAGAGGCCATGGAATTATCCCATTTTGGAGCTAAAGTACTATATCCTCCTACCATACAACCTGTCTTATCCAAAAACATACCTATCCTTATTAAAAATACTTTTGCACCCGAAGATCCCGGTACATTAATTGCTAAAAATGAGAACGCCCAGGGCAAATCTGTTAGGGGTATCAGTAATGTTGAGCATATTACCCTTCTTTCGTTGGAAGGTCCCGGAATGATTGGGATACCGGGTATTTCAAAACGATTTTTTGAGGTCCTTTCCCAGACAGGTATAAGTGTGGTACTTATTACCCAGGCATCCTCAGAACATTCAATTTGTGTTGGCATATCAGATGTAGATGCAGCAATTGCAGAATCACTCGTAAATAAGGCTTTTGAATATGAAATAGTCACACATAAAATAAAACCGGTTTTGGTGGAAAGTGAGCTCGCCATAATTGCATTGGTAGGAGATAACATGAAAAGCCATCAAGGGTTAAGCGGCAAAATGTTTAGTACCTTGGGTAAAAACAATGTAAATATAAGGGCCATAGCACAAGGGGCATCTGAAAGAAATATTTCCGCAGTAATAAAAAAAGATGACGTTAAAAAAGCGCTTAATACTTTACATGAAGAGTTCTTCGAGGAAAATATCAAGCAATTAAACATCTATGTAATGGGTGTTGGAAATGTGGGCTCAAGATTTATTAAACAAATCCAAAACCAGAAAAAATACCTCAAAGAAATCCTAAAGTTAAATCCAAGGGTGATTGGATTATCTAATTCCAGGACAATGATCTTTGATGAAGATGGCATTCCATTGGAAAATTGGGATGTGCTTTTAGCAAAAGGCAAAAAAACTGATAGAACAGAGTTTTTAAATACTGTTCTGAAGTATAACTATCGCAATAGTATTTTTGTTGATAATACCGCTAGTGAAACTATAGCTAATACTTATCCTGATTATTTAAAACACAGTATTTCTGTAGTTACCTGTAATAAAATTGCATGTTCTTCGGACTACAAAAAATATAGTAATCTGAAAGAACTTTCAAGGGAATATAATGCACCATTTCTATTTGAAACTAATGTAGGGGCGGGATTACCGATAATAGACACTTTAAAGCATTTGATAGCTTCGGGAGATAAAATTAATAAAATACAAGCCGTACTTTCCGGCAGCCTGAATTTTGTTTTTAATAATTTTAATGACAAGACCACCTTTCATGATGTTGTTAAAAGGGCACAGGAAGAGGGTTATACTGAACCGGACCCTAAAATAGATCTCAGTGGTGTTGATGTTATGCGAAAAATTTTAATATTGGCAAGAGAAAGTGGTTATGTCCTTGATATTGAAGATATAAAGAACAACTCATTTTTACCAGAGGAAAGTCTTGCTACAGGCAATAATGACGAATTTTATGCTTCACTTACTTCCCATGAAAAATCATTTCAGCAATTATATGATAAGGCGGCATCTTCTGAAAGTAAGCTTAAATATGTTGCGGAATTTGAGAATGGCAAAGCAAGTGTTGGCTTAGAACTGATACCCAAAGGCCATGACTTTTATAATTTGGACGGAAGCGACAATATTGTTCTTTTTTATACTGAAAGATACACTGACCAGCCAATGATCATAAAAGGAGCCGGAGCCGGAGCTGATGTTACTGCATCCGGAATTTTTGCGGATATAATTAGAATAGGAAATTTTTAATCAAATGGATAGTATTAAAGTCTTTTGTCCCGCTACCATAGCTAATATCTCGTGTGGATTTGACGTACTTGGGTTAGCATTGGGTGCAATAGGGGATGAAATGATAGTACATAAGACAAAACAACCAGGTATTATTATCTCTAAAATAACAGGACAAACACTCCCCTTGGAAACTATGAATAACGTAGCTGGTGTGGCAGGATTAGCCTTATTGGAAGAAAGCGAATATTCCGGTGGATTTGAGATAGAAATACATAAAAAGATAAAAGCCGGAAGTGGAATTGGAAGTAGCGCGGCAAGTGCTGCAGGAGCTGTATGGGCTATGAATGAACTCCTGGAGAAACCATTTTCACCAATTGAGCTGGTAAAATTTGCTATGCAAGGCGAGGCGTTAGCCAGTGGGGTAGCCCATGCGGATAATGTAGCACCGGCATTATATGGTGGATTTACACTGGTGCGCAGTTATGAACCTCTGGATATTATTAAAATAAACACACCTCCGGATCTGTACGCTACGGTTATCCATCCTCAGATTGAAGTAAAGACATCAGATTCAAGAAAAATACTTAAAACATCCATTTCATTAAAGGATGGGATAAAACAATGGGGGAATGTTGGTGGACTTATATCAGGACTTTTCATTGAAGATTATGACCTAATTGGTAGGTCTTTAGTAGACCATATAGTGGAACCTATCCGCTCAATGTTAATACCTGGTTTCAGTGAAGTTAAATCCGAAACCATTAAAGCAGGAGCCCTGGGCACCGGTATTTCGGGTTCGGGACCTTCAATTTTTGCCTTGAGTAAAGGAAAGGAAACTGCGGAAAGAGTGGCAGAAGCTATGAGAAATGTATATATCAATATTGGGGTGGAATATGACATATATGTCTCAAAAATAAATACCAAAGGAATGCATAAAATATAATTTTGACTTTTACTTCCATAAAACCGGCAAATGAAATTTTATAGTCTGAATAAAGAAGCTGCGGATGTATCGTTTAAAGAAGCTGTCGTTAAGGGAATAGCTCCCGACAGAGGTTTATACTTTCCAAGGGAAATAAATGCTTTGCCTCCATCTTTTTTTGAAAACATAGAAGACCTGACTGATCATGATATTGCTTTTAAGGCTATTGAGCAATTTGTAGGTGAAAGCATTCCGGAAAATAAATTAAAAGAGATCCTAAATAGTGTATTAGATTTTCCTTTTCCCGTCATTGAATTGGAAAAAAATGTGGCAACTTTAGAACTTTTTCATGGACCCACCCTTGCATTTAAAGATGTAGGTGCCAGATTTATGGCGCATTGCCTTGGATACTTCTCAGAGGACCAAAGCAGCGAGGTGACTGTACTGGTAGCTACTTCCGGGGATACAGGTGGCGCGGTGGCTAATGGTTTTTTAGGTGTCAAAGGCGTTAAGGTAGTTATATTGTACCCAAGTGGTAAAGTCAGTGATATCCAGGAACGGCAGTTAACTACTCTGGGACAGAACATAACAGCCCTTGAAGTTAATGGAAACTTCGATGATTGCCAGAATATGGTCAAAACTGCCTTTTTAGATTCAAATCTTAGATCAGAAATGCAGTTAACTTCTGCCAACTCAATAAATGTTGCCAGATGGTTACCGCAAATGTTTTATTTTTTATTTACATATAAAAAACTGAAAAACAAGGAACTACCTATCTCCTTCTCTGTCCCGAGTGGTAATTTTGGGAATATCTGTGCCGGAATGGTTGCACAAAAACTGGGTTTACCTGTTGCGCATTTTATTGCCGCGACGAATGTAAATGATACCGTACCGCTTTTTATGCGTACACAAGAGTATTCTCCCAAAACGCCAAAAGCCACTATATCTAATGCGATGGATGTAGGAGATCCCAGTAATTTTATACGGATAAGAAATCTATATAAAAACAATTTTACCGAACTAAAAAACCACCTGTCTTCGTATTCTTTTACTGATAAAGAAACGAAACAAGCCATACTTAGTATTTATAATTCATGTAATTACATTGCTGATCCTCATGGTGCTGTGGGGTATTTAGGCCTCAAGGAATATCAGAAAGATAAATCGGATACCTTTGGCGTATTTCTGGAAACAGCACATCCCGTTAAATTTTTAGACGTGGTTGAAGAAACCCTAAAATTGAAATTGCCTATTCCTTCTCAAATTCAAAAAGTATTAGAAAAAAAGAAAGTTTCCATCAAGATAGATACATACGATGAACTTAAAAGTTTTTTGCTAAACAAATAGGACATCTTATTTCCAAAAGTTATAAAACATTGTGAAATCCAATTTAGCTATCTATTAATTTTCTATAAATTTGCGCAGTTAATATTGATGAAATATGAAGAATACCGCACTGACTAAAACCCATGAAGCACTCAATGCCAAAATGGTTCCTTTTGCCGGGTATTTAATGCCGGTATCCTATGAAGGTGTTAATGCCGAACATGAAACGGTACGAAAAGCTGTGGGCGTCTTTGATGTTTCTCATATGGGAGAGTTCTTAATAGAGGGACCTAACGCCTTGGCGCTAATACAAAAGGTCACATCCAATGATGCTTCAAAGCTTACAGTTGGAAAGGCCCAATACAGCTACTTTCCAAATGAATCTGGTGGTATTGTGGATGACCTTATCGTATACAGAATAAAAGAAGAAGTTTATCTCCTTGTGGTGAATGCCTCTAATATTCAAAAAGATTGGAATCATATATCTAGGTATAATGAAAAAATAGGTGCTACACTTAGGAATATATCGGAAAATTACTCATTATTGGCTATACAGGGCCCAAAGGCGGTAGAATCCATGCAGTCTTTAACATCTGTAGATCTGTCGGCAATTAAGTTCTATAATTTTGTGGTTGGCGACTTCGCAGGGATAGAATACGTTATAATTTCTGCAACAGGATACACAGGTTCCGGAGGATTTGAAATCTACTGTAAAAACGAGGAAGTAAAGCAAATTTGGGATAGTGTGCTGGAGGCAGGCACAGATTATGGTATTAAACCAATTGGTTTGGCTGCAAGGGATACTCTTAGATTAGAAATGGGGTATTGTTTATATGGAAATGACATTAATGAGGATACTTCTCCTTTGGAAGCCGGTCTTGGTTGGATTACAAAGTTTAGCAAAAATTTTGTGAACAGCGAGGTGCTGGCTAAAGAAAAGGAGCAAGCTCCAAAACAAAAATTAATTGCCTTTGAATTGGAAGAAAGAGGCATTCCAAGACAAGGTTATGAAATTGTTGATGGTATTGGCAATAAAATTGGTTTTGTCACATCGGGTACCATGTCGCCTTCCTTGAATAAAGGTATTGGCCTGGGCTATGTACCATCTGCATTATCTGAACCAGGTAGCGAGATTCATATTCAAATCCGTAAGAATACTGTAAAGGCAAAAGTGGTTAAATTACCATTTTATAAAGCATAGACTATTTTTAGACACGAGGAAGAAAAAAGGGTGAAAGACGGAATAAAGAAAATACTGATACTAGGAGGAAGCGGATTTATTGGAAATGCTATTTACAAGGAACTCTGTAATTATTTTGATACCTATGCCACCTATTGTTCATCCAGAGGGGCTTTTGAAGACAATAAACAATTTATAAGGTATGACATGCAGGAAGATGATATCTATCAACTTCTGGAGAAAATACGTCCACAAATCATTATTTCAGCCTTAAGAGGCAATTTTAGCGCACAAGTTCAGGCACATCAGCACATCGTGGAATATCTCGTTAAAAACGACTGCAAACTATATTTCTTATCCTCTGCCAATGTGTTTGATGCATACAGTAAATTCCCTTCATATGAATATGATAAAACTTTATCCGAAAGTGTCTACGGGAGATTAAAAATTAGAATTGAGAATATGCTTTTACGATTGCCTAAATCTAAAATGGCCATTTTAAGAGTACCAATGGTATTTGGGAATTCCTCTCCTCGGGTTAAAGAAATGAAGAAATTTATTTGGAATAATGAACCTATAGAAGTTTTTCCAAATCTGATTATTAATGTAATAAGTAATTACAAGCTTACTCAGCAAATCCATTATCTAATTAATCGAAATAAGAGCGGAATTTTTCATTTGGGCAGCTATGACCTGGTTCATCATGAAGACTTTATTAAGGAGATCCTTGAAAGGATTGGAAGCTTCAATCCCATTTTTAAAAGAGTATTCACTACAAATGAGGAGCGTTATCTGGCAGTCTTGCCCAAAGACAATAAACTTCCAAAAAACCTGCGAATTAGTTGCCAGGAAATTATTGATCATCATGTTATCGGTTAATAGCAAGAAATCCGCCTATTTTTAATTGCCTAAATCATATTTTTCTAACTTTAAGAAAAATTGAATATTATGGGAAAACTAAGCGAAGAAGAAATAACTAACATGTTAAAAGAATTGGCCGGTTGGGAATATAAAGACGGTGCAATTGAACGAAACTATAAGTTTAAAAACTTTAAAGACGCATTTTCAATAATGACACGAATTGCATTTGAATGCGAGGCACAAAATCACCATCCGGATTGGTCAAATGTCTATAACTCTTTAAATATCCGATTGAATACGCATGATGTTGGCGGTATAACCAACAATGATTTTAAACTCGCCAAAAGCATTGAGAACATTGTGAATAACTAGATATTTTTCTCTAATTATTCACCTCTTGTCCCACGATTTAAATTTGTTAAATTTGCTTTCAATAAATAGCATATTAATTTATGGGAAGAGCATTTGAATTTAGGAAGGCGCGTAAAATGAAGCGATGGTCAGCTATGTCCAAAGCATTTACACGTATTGGGAAGGATATAGTTATGGCCGTCAAGGAAGGAGGCCCTGATCCGGATTCTAATTCCAGGTTAAGAGCGGTTATTCAAAATGCCAAGGCGATAAACATGCCTAAGGACAATGTTGAGAGAGCCATCAAAAGAGCGAGTGATAAAAGTCTTGGTGATTACAAAGAAGTATTGTTTGAAGGATATGCACCCTATGGCATTGCCATACTCGTTGAAACAGCCACTGATAATAATACCAGGACTGTTGCGAACATTAGAAGTTACTTTAACAAATGTAATGGTAGTCTAGGTACTTCGGGATCTGTAGAATTTATGTTTGACCATACTTGTAATTTCCGTATTTCGGGAGAGGGAATAGACCCCGAAGAACTGGAATTAGAGATGATAGATTTTGGTGCTGAGGAAGTATTTGTTGATGATGATGGGGTATTGATCTACGCACCTTTTGAAAGTTTTGGTTCCATTCAAAAAGAATTGGAAAACAGGGAAATTGAAATTCTATCATCCGGTTTTGAGCGAATCCCGCAGATTACCAAGGATCTCTCTCCTGAGGAAGTAGAAGATGTTGAGAAGTTGCTTGAGAAAATTGAAGAAGATGATGATGTTCAAAATGTTTACCATACCATGAAAGAATAACCTCCATATCCCTTCTTTTTGCCTATTTATTTATTACGAAACGCGGATGCTAATTTCTTAGCACTTTCTTTGAAAAAATAGCATCACCACAAAAGCCACGTTTATTTCCTTAAATCTACAGGGTTTGAATGATACAGATCATTGCATAGTCTACAAGCCCACGCTAATTTTAACTATAATTCTTAAGGATATTTACACTTTGATTGAGAATTCACTATGCATTAAAAAAATATTAGTAACCCTTTAAATCTAATATTATGAAAACACTAAGCAAAATATTTTTATTTGTCCCCTTGTTTGCATTTTTACCGCTTTCCTGTTCAGGCGACGACGAAACAGATGTTTTAGTCAAAGAAGGAGGCCCTTTTGAAATAAGCGAGTTGGCAGGTAATTGGGAAGCTACCTCGGCCACTTTTAGTGATGGCAACACGTTATTTATAGATGTCATTGAAGAAGGAGGATCTGTATCCATGACTGTTCAAAGTAGTGGCAGGTTTACCTTAACCATTGATCCTGAAGATCGAGCGGCATATACAGTAAGTGGTGAAATGTTCTGGGAAGAATTCGAAGGACAATATTATTTTTCCATCGAATGGGCTAATTATCCGGGAGACTGGGATAGCTACGGGGCAACACTTAATGCAACTACGTTCACTATTAATGGAGGTTTTGATTCGGGAGAATATGATTTTGACAACGATGGCATTTTTGAAACCGCCAGTATTGGGTTTACTTTTGTAAGGGTTTAAAAACTGTATTCAGGAATTTTCCCAACCACTCCTTTGTAGAAATCCTTGTATGTTTTAAGATCTGCTGCCATGTCATCTGTAGGATATTGAGGTTCTGATACCTTTACTTGTTTATTGCCAAAATCGAAAGCAACCATAACAATAGGGACTTTGGCCATTTTAGCTATGTAATAAAATCCTGTTTTCCAGTCAGCTACTTTTTTTCGGGTACCTTCCGGTGCCAGTGCTAATCTAAATTTTTTGCGCTCATCAAAAATTTGGGTAATAGCAGCTACCTTGTTTTGGCTTTTACTACGGTCTATGGGAGTACCTCCCATCCATCTGAAATACCAACCGAATGGAGGCCTGAACAGGCTTTCCTTTCCAATATAATTAACTTCTTCATTAAATACCTTTCTAACCAATAAACCCAGAAAAAAATCCACCCAACTGGTATGAGGACAAACAATAACGACACATTTCTCAACATCGGGAAAGGTACCTATGAGCTGCCATTTAAGTATTTTAAAATATATAATTTTGGAAAGTTTGTGCATAAATAATGTGTGTGTTTTCTATTCATGAAAAGACACTATGACCAATTCATGCATTTCTGTCAAATAATCTCATAATAGTAATGTATAACTATTAAAAGGCTGTCTGGAAATTAGATTTTCTGGTAAATGGATTTTAATTTTTCCGGAGTTATATATTGAGCCCAGTCTTTGCCTAAAGCATTTTCCCAAAGTGGCACCATACCCAGTGACACTTTTATCATTGTATTAAATTGGTCATCAGTTAAATTTACGCAAATTCCCTTTGGAAGTTGAATGTCATGCTTTTTCATCATTTCATTAAAACTAACTACGCCTTCCGGATAGAACTCTCCCAAATGCTGAAAAACAAGACAATTTCCAATACCATGCCTGGTTCCCAGTAAGTAAGAAAGTCCATAACTCATTGCATGGGCAACACCTACCTGAGAATAGGCAATGCTCATACCTCCATGCCATGAAGCCATCATTAACTTATCTCTGGAATCTGAATCTGAAATATCACCTAAGAAAACCTCTTCACATAACTCCAGGGCTTTTTCACCATAACTTTGACTAAATGCATTTAGGTAGGTCCCATTCAGAGATTCCACACAATGAATAAAGCAATCCATTCCCGTATAGAACCATTGTTCTTTGGGTACTCCATGGAGCAGATCAGGATCCAGGATAACCTGGTCAAAGGGGGTAAAATCCGAATTAATCCCTAGTTTCTTCTCCGGGCCAAGTAAAACTGTTGTTCTGGACACCTCAGCTCCTGTACCGCTTATAGTGGGTATTCCAACATGATAGACAGCCGGATTATGTACCAAATCCCAACCCTGATAATTCGCGGAAGAACCTTCATTATTTAACATGATTGCGACAGCTTTTGCCAAATCCAATAAAGTGCCCCCGCCAATGCCAACTACCCCTGAAGGCAACTCTGTAAAATCTTCTTTTATCTGACTAACCAAATCATCTACCTGTCCTGTTTTTGGTTCTTTGTCAGCAGAAATAAGAATAGTCCTATCATTGAACTGAACAGGAATTCTTTCCATTAAGGCTGAGTTAGTGAAAACATCATCTACAAGGAAAATGACAGGGGCATCCGGACTGCTTCTAAGAGGCATTAATATTTCACCTAATTGGTCAAAGCTACCGGATCCAAACACAACACGAGGTACCATTGGAAAATTTCTGTAAGGCCCTTTTGTAATTTTAGCAGTATTCTTTAAAGGCATTTCTTTGTCTTGTTTCATAATTTTAATTAAGGTATTTAAGAATATCGGATATCGCGTTCAATGTGAGGTGGTTATTCGTCATTTCCTCCTGAGTAACCTGTTCATGAGCCCAGGTTGTATGAAATGGTACATGTACTGCCCTGGCGCCTATATTCAAAATAGGTATTACGTCTGATTTCAGCGAATTTCCTATCATTAAAAATTCGTTAACATTAATCTCCAGATGGTCCAGTAAATTTTTATAATTCTCCTCTTTCTTGTCACTTAATACCTCAACATGATGAAAATATTTTGTAAGTCCGGATCGCTCTAATTTTCTCTCCTGATCTAAGAGATCACCTTTTGTGAGGACAATCAATCGATATTTATTGGCCAGTTTTTGCAATACTTCCTCAACACCCTGTAAAAGTTCGACAGGCCTTGCTATCATTGACTTTCCAAGATTCAATATTTCAGTTATTGTCTGTGGAGGAATATGATTATTCGATAATTCCATAGCAGATTCTATCATGGAAAGCATAAAACCTTTTATCCCATAACCATACAACTCAAGGTTGTTCATTTCCATTTTAAAAAGCTCCTGGTCAACCTTATTCTTGGTTTCATAATTTTCTAGAAGGTCAGCAAACCTTTCTTCCGCTTCCCGGAAATAGGTTTCATTTACCCAGAGTGTGTCATCGGCATCGAAGCCCACCACTTTAATATTACCAAAATCTAATTCCATACCTCTTTAGCTCTTTCAAGATCTTCAGGAGTGTCAATTTCTATTCCATTTACTTCCGTAACTACCATTTTAATTTTCTTTCCATACTCTAAATATCGTATGGCCTCAATTTTCTCTGCTGCTTCAAGAGTTAACATTGGTAAACTTCTAAAATCCATAAGTGCTCTTTTCCTGAAAGCATAAACACCTTTATGTTTAAAATAGTCAATTTCCATATCTGACGTCCTCAGATAAGGGATGATCGATCTCGAAAAATAAAGTGCAAAATTCCTGTTATCTACGATTACCTTAACAATATTAGGGTTATTAATTTCATCCGGATCGATAATTTTTGTCATTAAGGATGCTAAATCAATTTCTTCGTTCAAATCATTTTCAAATACCTCTAACATACTAACTAAACTCTCCTTGTCTGTGAAAGGTTCATCGCCTTGTATATTCACAATAATATCCACATCCATGTCGCTCACGGCTTCCGCTATTCTATCGCTTCCGCATTCATGTTCTTCATTGCTCATAATAGCATTGCCGCCCTCTTTGACGATAGCATCAAAAATGATAGGGCTGTCTGTTACTACGTATACTTCATCAAATAAATTTGTCTTTAAAGCTGCCTCATTAGTTCTCACAATGACAGGTTTACCTGCTAAATCCTGCATCAATTTTCCGGGGAATCTGCTTGCGGCGTAACGGGCAGGTATCATGGCAATTATTTTAGTCATTGATATAGTTTTTATTTATGTTTAATTCTTGGTCTTAGTTTTCGATATATGGAAAAAATAAAAATTAGTATAATAATTACTAGTACCATAGCAAGTATTGGAGCAAATATCGATGCTGTTGAAACCACTATTGCCGTTCCGGATTCTAAGGTAGATACCAATGGATTCGCCAAACCTCCTGTAGTGGTTGTAGAAACAACTCTTCCTGCTGCTGAAGCTCCTTTTATAGCCGTTGCAGTACCTCCACCGGCTATGATGGCCAGGGACCAGGTAACAACCGGATCCAAATTGGCCACGGTAGAGACCATTACTGCTGTACCTGCAATTGCAGCAAGGGGAATAGCTAAGCTATCTAGTAAGTTATCCACCCAGGGAATAAAATAGGCCAATAATTCTACTAATGTAGCAACCCCGAGTACAATTAATGCCGCAAGACTGCCAATCCATTCCCAGTGTTGATTCAATTCCCAAATGTCAAAATAGGCCGCTAAACTAAGTGCAAACAAAGGCAAAAACACCCTAAACCCAACTGAAGCGGCAAGTCCAATTCCAAGAAATATGCTAATAATTGTTTCAGATGTCATTTCAAAAATCTGTTGTACTAATTTAAGTCATTCCTGACCAACAAAAAAATCGCTCTTGAACCCTATCAGGAACAATTTTTCCTTAGCTCTGGTAACTGCTGTATAGAGCCATCGCAAATATTCACGATCTATTCCATTAGGAAGATAAGGTTGCTCTACAAATACAGTATTCCATTGTCCTCCTTGCGATTTATGGCACGTAATGGCATATGAAAACTTCACCTGCAAGGCATTAAAGTATTTGTTATTCTTTACTCCCAGAAAACGTTTGTATTTGGATTTTTCATGAGCATAATCACTTTGAACTTCCTGATATAACCTATTTCCTTCTTCATATGACAATGATGCTGAATCAGCTCTTATCGTATCTAACAATAATACAGTCTCAAATGGTCTTTGATTGGGATAATCTACCATTTTCACCTTTACCTCTGCAAATTTGAATCCATAGAGCTCCTTAATAGAAAAAATCTCCAGTATTTCAATAATATCACCATTTGCAATAAAACCGGCCTCTGTATTAGGCTTTAACCAAAAGTAATTGTTCTTGACAACCATCATATAATCACCGGGTGCTAACTCATTTTCCAGGTATAATATTCTGTTTCTTATGTTTTCATTATACAAATTTGCTCTTTTATTTGATCGAACAATTAGCACAGTCTCTTCCTTTCCATTTTCCCTGTATGAATTATCAATTGCTTCCTGAATGTCATAGCCATCGATTAGTCTTATAATGTCTTTATAGGGGTTAACATCAAATCTAAATTCATCTAAGTAGCCAGATTGTAATTGCTCCCGCAAATTAGTAGCATTCAGTAATATCCCAGAGTCCTCTGCCTGTCTTACCACTTCATCCAGCTCCAGGGTTATAACTTCTTTATTATAATTATAAGCTAGTTTTTCACTGTCCAAAGCAGGACTGATTTGCAAATGAACCGGTGGTAACTGAGCGGTATCACCAATTAAAATCAATTTACAATTATGGCCAGAATATACAAACATCAATAAGTCGTCTAATAGTGAGCCATTACCAAATAACTTCGAATCTGACGGCGCATCCGGGATCATGGAAGCTTCATCCACAATAAAAATTGTATCCCTATGCTTGTTAGGTGCAAGTATAAATTTTATTCCTCCTCCACTTTCTTTTTTTGGAAAGTAAATTTTCCGGTGAATTGTGAAGGCCTGACTTTTTGAATAATTACTCATCACTTTGGCAGCCCTACCTGTGGGTGCCAGTAGAACTGCCTTCATAGTTGTTTTCCATAAATTAGATACTATATCCCCTACTATGGTTGTTTTACCGGTTCCGGCAAAACCTTTCAACATATAGACTTCCTCTTTTTTATCAGATAACACAAAGTGTGCAAGCTGTTGTAATGCCACTTCTTGTTTTGGTGTGGGTGAATGAGGAAAGTTATCCTTAAGAAGTTTATAGAAAGAAGGCGCGGTAAGCAATTTCATGAGCCTTCAAATATAAAGAGGATTTTTGCGACAAAACCTTTTACGATTAAAAAAAAATTGTAGATTTGTGAAGACCACTTAAAGATAATTAATACCAGTTAAAAATGAAAACCATACTTCAGATAGTACTTTGGATAATTTGTGTAGGACTTGGATACCTAATCTATAGATCTGTAACAGGACCTATTGAGTTTCAAAAGGTAAAGGAAGAACGTTTTTCTAAAGTAATTTCCAACTTAAAGGATATTAGAAATTCTCAGGAAGCCTACAGGGCGGTTAATGGAAAATTTGCCAACGACTTCAAAAGTCTTGTGGCATTTGTGGATGGAGGTCAATATACCATAACTCAACAAAGAGACTCTTCCTATATGGAGTTCGACAAGGTCTATGGAATTGACCTATTGCGCGAAGTGACCATTATTGACACCCTGGGATTTGTTTCCGTAAAGGATTCTTTGTTTAAAAGTGATGATCGCTACAAAAGCATGATGAATGTTCCTTACGCACAAGGAGGGGAAACATTTGACATGAAATCTGATATTGTTGATAAGGGAGGTTACAAAGCACCGGTTTTTGAAGCCAAAGTTAAAAAGGATGTTATTTTATACGACCAACCTAAGGATCTTATGTCCAAGGAAAACGCGCAAATAAGTGTTGAAGAAGTAAACGGAACAGAAATTAGAGTAGGTTCGCTTACAGATGTAAGTACCAATGGCAACTGGCCCCCTATTTATGACAAAAAAGGAGATCAATAACACTATTGAAAATTATCATAAAATGTCCATTCAGGTTAGCTTGAATGGACTTTCTTTTTGTATCGTGGACACCATAGCTAACACGATCAAACTTTCCAAGCAGCTCAACTTTGGGAAAGAGCTAAGCCCTTATGAGATGCAAAAGGAATTAAAGCAGCTTTTTAGAGAATCACGGGTTGAAGATTATTCCTTTACAGAGGTGGTTGTCATCCATAGAAATAACCTCTTTAACCTCGTTCCTAAACCATTATTTGATAAAGCAGAACTTGCCAACTATCTTAAGTTTAATGTCAAAATACTCGCCAATGATCTGGTTGAATATGACGAGATAGATAGTTACGATCTGGTAAATGTTTATGTGCCCTTTATAAATATCAACAATTATATTTATGATCTTTTTGGGGAATTTGAGTTCGTGCACCATGGGACAGTAATGGTGCAGTCTTTATTAAATTCTTACAGCAACGGAAATGATCCCATTTGTTATGTACATGTTGCCGATAAACAGATGGATATTACTGTGCTTACACAAAAACAATTATTATTCTTTAATAGTTTTCAATTTTTAACCAGGGAAGATTTTATTTATTACCTGCTTTTTACCTTAGAACAATTGAAACTAAATACGGAAACCATAAAATTAAGGCTTTTCGGTGCAATAGATATGGGAGATGAGCTTTACAATATTGCCTATGAGTATATACAGCATATTTCAATATTTATTCCACCCAGCGATATTTATTCTACTGAAGAGTTAGAAAAAGAAGTAGTAGATTTTGCCGTACTAAACGCACTTTAATGCGCATTATCTCCGGTTCACATAAAGGCCGCCGTATCATGGCTCCCAGGGGATTACCTGTGCGTCCTACTACTGACATGGCCAAAGAAGCTTTATTCAATATCTTAAATAACAACTATTATTTTGAGGATTTAGAAGTACTTGACTTATTTTCTGGTACAGGGAATATAAGTTTCGAATTTGCCTCCAGAGGCAGCAAGGAAATTGTAGCTGTTGATAAAGATTACAGATGTATTAAGTTTATAGCAAAAATGGCTAAAGAACTTGACTTGAATATTTCTGTGATAAAAAGTGATGTATTTAAATTTATTGAAAAAGTAAATCTGAATTTTGATATAATATTTGTTGATCCTCCTTATAGTTTCACTATCGGCGATTGCTCCAGGATTGCTTCAATTGTTTTTCAAAGGCAATTATTAAATGAAAATGGTATTTTAATAATAGAGCATTCCAAACACAAAGATTTATCTGTTCTTGAAAATTTTAAATACATGAAGAAATACGGAGGGAGTATTTTCAGTTTTTTTGAACCAAATGAGACTGCAGAATAAAAAATTCCCTCACTCTTAGATCCAAAATAGACCTTATAGAGCAAGGGAGTTTTTCTAAAAGCAGGTCATAAGCCGGATTCTGTAAAGCCTCAAAGAGACCTCCTTATCATTTATCTGGACTTAAGGTTACCCAAAAGTTCTAACCGTCTACCCTTCAGCTTGAACGTGCCGTCCTCAAACGCTGATATACATGACGTTTCACCGCATAGAGTTTACCTGATTTCACTACAGCATTACCTGTACTTGCTTTCTGTTGCACTTGTCCTCCTTCCGCCTATGGCAGAAGAGACGGGCGTTACCCGCTATGCTGCACTGTGGTGTCCGGACTTTCCTCACTAGCATAAACTGCTAGCGCAATAAGTGGACCTGCTTAATGCAAAGGTACAATATCCCATTTAGGTTAAAAATATTTAACACCTTATTCATGTTTTGAATTTAATTCATGTATACTATCTATACCTACAAGAAAATAATAATGAATATTTTGCAATTTTCACTCGTAGTCAATAGTTCAGCTACTAAACAATTGTTGATAAAAACTGGGCATATATGTCTAAAATAAACACCAGAATTAACGGCTATTTCTATATTTGTATATAACACAGTAGGCTTTTATTTTTAGTCTGCTAAACTTTATTTAATTGGAACCTTTTATTGTATCGGCGCGTAAGTACAGACCCAAAACCTTCAAGGATGTTGTGGGTCAGGAAGCCATTACAAATACTCTGCTGAATGCAATAGATAATAGCCATCTGGCTCAAGCGCTCTTATTCTGTGGTCCCAGAGGGGTAGGTAAGACTACATGTGCTCGGATATTGGCCAAACAGATAAACCAGGACGGTACCGAAAAAGAAGATGAAGATTTTGCATTCAATATTTTTGAACTGGATGCTGCATCCAATAATTCTGTTGATGATATCAGGAGCTTAATAGATCAGGTAAGGATACCACCTCAGGTTGGAAAATACAAAGTATATATTATAGATGAGGTACATATGCTATCTCAATCTGCGTTTAACGCATTTTTAAAAACACTTGAAGAACCACCTAAACATGCTATTTTCATTTTAGCCACTACTGAAAAACACAAGATTATACCAACTATATTATCGCGTTGCCAGATATTTGACTTTAAACGTATAACCGTAAAGGACGCCGCTGAGTATCTCAAATATATTGCCGGGCAACAAGGTATTGAAGCAGAAGATGACGCGCTTCATATTATTGCCCAGAAGGCAGATGGTGCTATGAGAGATGCATTGTCTATTTTTGACCGGGTAGTTAGTTTCTCCGGCAAGAATCTTACAAGAGCGGCTGTAACTGAGAATTTAAATGTTCTGGATTACGATACCTATTTTGCCACTACAGATTTAATTCTGGAGCACAATATCCCTCAATTATTAGTTTTGTATAATCAAACGCTGGCTAAAGGATTTGAGGGACATCATTTTATTAATGGTCTGGCTTCACATTTCAGGGACCTTTTGGTTTGCAGGCATGAAGACACCATTGCCTTATTGGAAGTTGGTGAAAAGGCCAAAACAAAGTATCTGGAGCAATCTAAAAAAACCTCTGAATCCTTTTTGCTAAGAGGGATCACTATAGCAAATGAGTGTGACCTTAACTACAAGACCAGTAAAAACCATAGACTATTGGTTGAACTAACCTTAATGAAATTAGCCTCCATTGATTTTAATGGTGAAAAAAAAAATCTTGAAAACCTCAACACCACTTGGAATGGTGAAATTCAATTAATACCGACTTCGTTTTTTATTGATACTCTGCCCGTTAACCTGTCATCGGAATCTCTGGAATCGGTGAATATGTTGGAGAAAATAAAAACAAAAGTACCCAAAGAGAAAGAAGTCGAAATCAGGGAACTAAAGGAACCCCTCGAAACAGATAAAGTTGATTCTCAGACTCTTACACCCATTATGTCCGAAGAGGTATTGATGTCAGATCCTAATAAAAATATTAGAATTAAGGAGCGATCTAAAAGGATTTCAGGATTATCAATTTCCAGTTTAAAGGCTAAAAAGGAACATCAGCTCAAGAGGATAGAAGTAGTAATTGATGAAGATGAGCTACCTAAAGAAAGTTTTGTAAAAGAGGAATTATCAAAACATTGGGAAAGTTATATCCAAAAATTAGACAAAGCCGGCAAAAAGATTATGGCTTCAAATCTAAGTTCCGACCAACCTAAAATAGTTGATGAAACGGAAATATGGATTGAGCTTCCCAATGGTACAATGAAAAAAGAAATTGAAAGGGAACAATACCATCTTTTAAAGTTTCTAAGAAAGCAACTCAACAATTATAGCATTGAATTGAAAATAACGGTCAATGATGAAATTGCCAAAAAATTTGCCTATACTCCTGAAGAGAAGTATCAAAAACTAAGGGAAATAAACCCTGCGATTGATCTCCTAAGAAAGGAATTTGATTTAGACCTTTGATTTATTTACAAATCGTAACCTAAGAGCATAAATCAGCATTACTATTGCAACAATAAGCAGCCCCAAAGACTCTCTTCCCCTTTCTATATTCACAATATCTCCATTGCCAATAGTTATGCCTTCAAACTTATCCGGCCATAAAACAAAAGTTCCAACAAAATATATTCCGCTTAGAATAATTGCTCCTGTAAAGTTCAATTTACCCAAATAGAAGAACAAAGATGCCACCGCAGCAACAACGTAGATAGCATACCATAACAAGGCGTCAGGATCATTGTATTGGACATACGCGGCCCAAACAAATAACAATGTAAATATTAAAGAAAGAAATTTATACAAATTTTTCATAGTTTAAGATTTTAACTGGTCAACAGTTTAGTTATAAGATGGTAAACCTCTGTGGATTTAAATAGTTCCTGATTAATTGATCCTCTATTATTTGTTATAAAAACGGGGTAATCTGCTTGATCTTCAGGTATTCTGCCGTGAGAACCCTTTACCAGATTTGCTTTTAGGGGTATTATATTCATTACTGTTCTAAATCCGAGTTTCTTTTTTAAAAGTTTCAATATCACTTTTAGCATCACAAATTTGTCTTCAGGATCTGTGAACATTTCTACCGGGTCATAACCAGGCTTTTTGTGGATATCCACCATTCTTGCATAGTCAGGTGCTTTAGCATCATCCAGCCAGAAGTAATAGGTAAACCATGAATCTTTATCCGCGATCAGCAGCAAATCGCCACATCTATCGTGATTTAAATGTGCTTCTTCCAAATCTTTGTCGGACAATACCTTTTCAATACCGTCAACACCTAATAAAAATTCCTTTAGATTGCTTTTAATTGTTGGATCATTTAAATAAATGTGCGCTATCTGATGATCAGCTACTCCAAAAGCTTTACTGGCGCCTGCATCTAAAAGCTCCAGACCTCTTTCTTCCCTGATACTTATTAATCCTTCAGATCGAAGAATACGGTTTATGTGAATCGGTTTGCTTACATTGGTAATACCATATTCCGAAAGTAGAACGATATTAGTATTTGCGTTGTCATAGTAGCTTACCAACTTTTTCACGACCTCATCAATTTCACTAAGATCTTTATTGATTTTAGGAAAGTCAATCCCATATCTCTGCAAATTATAATCCAAATGAGGTAAATAAACTAAAGTAAGGGTAGGATCGTACAATTTGTCAGTATTGATTGCGGCATCAGCTATCCACTGACTAGACTTTACGGATGTTTTGGGGCCCCAAAAATTAAATAAAGGGAAAGCGCCCAGTTCTTTTTGCAGTTTGTCTCTTAATTCAGGTGGATGTGAATAAACGTCTGGGATTTTTCTGCCATCAGCAAGATAATTAGGTCTAGGCGTAACACTATAATCTACTGCAGAATACATATTATACCACCAGAAGAGATTAGCGCAGGTAAAATTACTGTCCAATTGCTTTATCTCATCCCATAACTTGTCACTTTGAATCAATATATTGGATTGCCTCCAAAATTTTACTTCACATTCATCCTTAAAATACCATCCGTTTCCAACAATACCATGTTCTGATGGCCATTTACCGGTAAGATAAGTTGTTTGAGAAGTGCAGGTTACCGCAGGTAAAACCGGTTCAATTGAGGCTGACTCGCCTTTTTTTAGAAATGACTTTATAAAAGGTGTATGTTCACCAATGAGTCTTTTGGTTAGACCAACGACATTCAGAACAACTGTTTTATTCATACCTTTTATAGTTTATCTATTAACCAGTTCATTTCCCTGATTATCGATTCTGAAAGTTCCTTTTTAAGAGAACTTGGAAGTACATCCCAGGTATATGTCTCAACTTCCAGGTGTTCTGAAATCATATTTTCCTTGAGAATGGTTATTACCTTCAAAATATGATCCTGTGTGGAGTACAATTCCTCAAAAGATTCGAGAAAAATAGGAACATGAAAATGAGCTCTTAATTCTGAAACATCAGTTTTATTTTTAAGAACAACGGGCAAGTCATTATAAGTTTTAACACCCTCCTTTGTATTTTCAGTTACCTGGTGCAGGTATGTGGGCTCATCAAATTGTGCTAATGATTCCCAAATTTTATCTTTATCGGATATGTCAAATCTAATTTTCAAAGCTGCACTTACCTGTATTTTTCCAATTTTAATTCCGGCCTTCTTTAATTTTTCGAAAGTATAGGCGGGCTCTTCATAGGCAAGTGAAAAATGACATATATCATAACAAAGGGTACAATAGCGCAAAACCAAATCTTTGGCTTTTTCTTCACTTACATTAAGGATTTTTATTAGCTCCTTTTTCGCAATTGGTAAAAGAAAATTGCGGTAGAATGTTAAAACATCTTCGGTATTCTCAAGCATACCATCCGGCTCCGGTTCTATATCAAGATGAAGATACTTGGATGTTCTTTCTTCAATTTCATAAAGATTTAATATAATCTCGGACAAATGAAATGCGCCCTTTTCCATGACTATCTTTTTCCTATCAATACTCTTATGCCAATGTTTGTAGCTAATTGGTGATGTAGAAATACCACCAGAAATACCTTCGGGCAAGAGATAAGCTAACTGTTCAAATAATCTTATAGTATAATTAACTCTATCCCTTGTTGTCCAATCGGGTTCATGAACTTTATCCTTAACAACTTCATCATGAAAATTTCCATACGGAAAACCATTCATGGTAAATATATAGAGACCGTTTTTTGTTAACCACGTTTTAAATTGTGGAAGATTATCATTCATAGCAAGTTCCTCGCTCGCCTTATTGGATAGTCTCAATCCTATACCAAACGGTTGTTCTTTTGATATTTTGTTCTTTATAACAGGCAGGTATTCCACTAAATTCTCAAAAGTGCTTGCCCAATCCTGTCCCGGATGAATATTAGTGCAATAAGTCAGATGGTATTTATCATCGATCAGCATAGTTTATGCCACATTAATTTTATATTTATTATTTAGGGAATTTACCGCTTTCTTCATTAATTCCATATCTATTTTGTGCACATCCACTTTCTGTCCAATACCGTTTATTAATGTTATTGTTAATTCCCCTCCAAGATGCTCACGAAACTCCTGAATCCCTTTTAATAATTCCAGCATTTCTTTGTCTCCTGAAACCGGAATAGACAAATCAAAGCCAATGTCTAGCATAACCTCTAAAATTTCATTCAAAATTTCCACTGAAATAAAACCTACAAGCCAGGAATAAGTTAAATCCAGTGCAATCCCTTTTGCCACGGCTTCACCATGTCTCAAAGAATAATTACTCATCTGTTCTAATTTATGTGCGGACCAATGACCAAAATCTAAAGGTCTGGAAGATCCACTTTCAAATGGGTCTCCACCCGTGGCAATATGTTCCATATGCATTTCGGCGCATCTGTAAATTGTTTTAAGCATGGCTTCCATATCACGTTCTTTCAATTTAATAGCATTTTCTTTAATTGTATTAAAGAAAAATGCATCTTTAATAAGAGCAACCTTAATGGCCTCAGCTACACCTGCAATCCAATCGCGCTGTTCAAGGCTTTTCAAAAATTCACTATCGTTTATTACAGCATATGGTGGCGCAAAAGTTCCTATAAAGTTCTTTTTATTATAAGCATTGATTCCATTTTTAACTCCTATTGCAGCATCATTCTGGGAAAGTACAGTAGTTGGAATACGGATGAGTTTTACACCCCTGTGTGCAATTGAGGCAGCATAACCCGCCATATCTATTACGGCGCCACCTCCAATAACGATCACAAAGGAATGCCTGCAAATAGCGTTATTATTGATCGCACTTGTAATTCTATCTACATTGTTATAATTGTTTTTGGCAATTTCTCCACCTGCTATTACAACACCCTCTGTAAATAGTAGTTGAGTGTTATGCATAAGACAATAATTACAAATAATCTCAATTAACTTAGGGTGCTTTTTAAGAACACCATCGTCTACAACAAAAAGGAGTTTAACCTGTTCATTTGGTTTATAAGACTTTATGACCTCAGCGAACAGGCTATTGTTACTTTCAAATAAGCCACTTGTAAAGTGTAAACTATATTTGAAGTTTACAGCAAAAGACTGCTCTATGGGTTTTAAATGCATGCTTTTAATTTAAGTTACTGCAAATATCTTAGCGAGTAGGTATGATAGTGGTAGTAATAGTAAAACAATCAAACCAAACTGCCAACTATCAAATGCCGTAGTGAGTGAGGCATCCAAAACAATTATTGAAAGTACGCCACTAACAACGGCTTTTTTAATATTTTCCGGTGAATTTATTCTATATGCCTTAATTAATGAACTATAAATCATAAATATAAATAAACCCAGGAAAGGTAATAAACTAAGCCACAGTCCCTGTTTATCGGGTATAATCATCAAAATGATAAAAATAACCATTGCGTATAATAGTCCGGCCCAAATTATGTGCTTTTTATTTTTTCCATAAACCTCTCCCCTGCTTATTAATGTAATGGCAAAAATATATATAACAGGAATTACGGCATACATCCAGTGAGATATTTCACCAAATACAGACATGCCTAAAATGAGGTTTAATCCTCTGCAAAGACCCATATTTAGTGGCCCCAAAAATTGATATTTTTTGGAGAATGTGTCGTAAAGTAAGATAGTTAAAACAAGAATTAAAGCTATGACACCACTAAGGTAATTCACAAAAAAAGACAACAAAATTCCTGATATCAATAAGCAGATTCCAAATAGTGAAGCTCCTTTTAGAGATACATCTCCTTTTGGAATAGGTCTTTCGGGTCGTTCTATCTGGTCAATCTTAAAATCAAATACGTCATTTAGTACAACCCCTCCGCCGTAAAGGAAAGTTGAGGAAAATATAAGTAATATTAAATTCAGATATACAGGTCCGTTTAAAAAAGTGTCCGATCTAATTAGCAATGTAAAACCGGATATACTGGCCCCTGCCATTATATCTGCCATGGCAGTGGGTAAGTTTGCAGGCCTTGCAAGTTTTACATAACCCAGAAGTACCGCGTTCATGCTATTTTATTTGATCTGTTTCCACACGCGGTTCCTGGCCTCTTAAAACGCTATTATCATTGAAAACAATTGATTGATTAATTCCCTGCGGATTTAACCAGTCTGATTCTTTCATTTTGCCATTTTTACTAAAAGCATCGAACGCATTTTGATAGCAGGTTTTTACGACGTCTTCACGGCCTATACCTCGTTTTAACATAAGGGCTGCGGTTTTAGGTACAGCCAATGGATCACTAACCCCCCAGTCTGCTGAGCTATCAACTATTATATTGGAGCTGCCATATTTGCGGACTACTTCTACCATGCGCTCATTGCCCATTTTTGTTTTAGGATAAATAGTAAAAGCGGCTATAAAACCTTTTTCTAAAACATCTTTTACTGTTTCCTCATTGTTGTGATCAATTATGACATTACCAGGATCAAGTTTATGCTCCATGCATACTTCCATACTCCTGATTGTTCCAGCCTTTTTATCCCTATGAGGGGTATGAACCTGAACCGTCATATTTAATTCTTTAGCCAGTTCTAATTGTTCCCTAAAATACTTGTCCTCAGCAGGAGTTTGATCATCATAACCTATTTCTCCTATAGCCACAACATTTTCCTTGTGAAGATATAAGGGTAAAAGTTCCATAACCTGCTCGGCCAGGGCTTCATTATTGGCTTCTTTGGAATTCAAACCTATGGTACAATAGTGTTTTATGCCAAACTGACTCGCCCTAAATGGTTCCCATCCGACAAGGCTGCTATAATAATCTTGAAATGATCCAACCTGGGTTCTCGGCTGACCTAACCAAAAAGAAGGCTCAATAATTGCAACAATTCCGGCTTCTGCCATTGCTTCATAGTCATCCGTAGTCCTTGAGGTCATATGGATATGTGGGTCAATTATCATCATTTTATCCTTCATAGTTTATTTTTTAAATTTTCCCAGATAACTGCCTTATTCGCAACCTTTTCCCTTAAATGAGGATACTTATCCAATAATTTGATTGCTTCCTGTTGTTGGGAGTAATAACAACAAAGTGCAGCCGCCAGATTTTCAATTTTATCTTTACTCTTAAACAAATGATCCATATCCTGTAATAAAACACCTTCCAAAAATCCTGTTACAGGTCGCCAGAACATTGGATCTATATCCCTTGAAGCCGCCCAGCGTTCATGGGCATAATCTGAAATAATTCTCGCCAAATCGACATTAGCTCGCTTTTCAACATCAACAATCTGTCCCAAATTACGCCGCATAAATGCCGCTTTCAAATACATTTGATTCCATTGCTGATCATTAAAATATATCGAGGGATATGGATTGTTTAATGCTATTGCGTCAAAAATTATCTCAATATTAGTACGTAATGCCTCAACTCCTACCTGTTTATAGTACCCGGCATTAGGTAAAAGTATTAAAAACTTCAAAAAGGTCTCCAGCTCCCTGGTATCAGCGACCTGAATAAGATTTGCCACCTTAGTTGAAAAATATGCTTTATCTGATTCAAGTACTCTAATAAGCAGATAAATCCTGGCGATTTGGAGCAGGTCTGCATTCTGTTGGATTAGGTATTCTTCCAATTCCTGATTTAGCCCCTGGATTCTTGGTTTTTTTGCAGGATCAATTTTTCCTGCAATTAAACTATAAGATAGATACAATTCCTTTGCAGATTTTGACTTAATAATTAAATCTAACTTATTCTCTATCCAGGTATGTGTTTCTTCAGATACACTATCGCCCAGAATTTTAGATAACTGTTTACAAGTATCCAAATACTGCATATATTCCAATTACAAAATAAACCAGGAGTTAAACAAATGAAAAATCTTTGACCGCACAAATATATTAAGATAACAGCAAACCTCCTCTTTTAATAAATATATATAGTTTTATTAAACACAATAAGTGTTTCACAGGTTCTTTTTAATTTAGCAAAAATTTAAATTATGTTAGGACTAAAATTACCAACTGACCCCCGCTGGGTAAACATAGTAGAAAAAAATATAGACGAAATTCTGACAGATCATGCCTATTGCGAACAAAAGGCGGCCAGTACGGCTATATCGTTGATTATTACTTTTCCCGAATATCCGGAGTTGGTACAGGAAATGATAGCGCTTTCAAGAGAGGAAATGGGTCATTTTAAAATGGTACATGATAAGATCCTTAAACGTGGTAAAACTCTGGGAAGGTATCGCAAGGATGAATACGCCATTCAACTTTTGAAATTTTTTCCAAAAGGAGGAAACCGGGCAACCCAGCTCGTGCATCGTCTCTTATACGCTGCATTAATAGAAGCCCGAAGTTGTGAGCGGTTTAAGTTGCTTTCGGAAGAACTAAAGGACCAGGAATTGGCAGATTTTTATCATAAACTCATGGTTAGTGAGGCTGGGCATTATACAATGTTTTTGCAATTTGCCAGGAAATATGGACAAAAGGAAGAGGTAAATAAAAAATGGCAGGAACTTTTGGAGTATGAAGCAGAGATTATGAAGGACTTAGGCAGAAAAGAAACTATACACGGTTAGCATAATATTATCTTAGGGCTACAAGTCCACATACTTACCGGCTATAATTTTGGAATATATTAAAAGTCGAATTCAAGACTTTTCATAATATAAGGTCTTAATAATCCCATCTGAAAGACCAATTTTTGGGACATGAATTTTTCTTGCCCCACTCCATTTAGCAGAAGACAAAAATATCCGTGTGGCGGGAATGATTACATCTGCCCTATCCGGATTTAGACCTAACTCAGAAATACGGTCTTCATAGGACATACTATTCAAAAAGTTATATTGAGCATTTAGCCAGATAATGGAAAGGGGTTCCCATTCCCTTCGCCCCGACATTTTATGTAATTTATTGATGTTGCCTCCGGAACCAATTATTGAAATTTTAGATGTCCCTTTGGTAATTTTTCTTATCCATTTCTCAATATCACTCCATATATCGTCATTCACCATCTTATTAAGCAGGCGCACTGTTCCTATCTTAAAAGACTTTGATTCTTTAATACTCCCTTTAGTAAATAAAGTGAATTCTGTACTACCTCCACCTACATCTATATAGAGCAAGGAATGATCCGTTTGAAGAAGTTTTTTTAGATCTGTAGATGCAATTATTGAGGCTTCTTCTTTACCATTGATTAATTCAAGAGTAATACCTGATTCCTTTAAGACCCTGGCAATAACTTTATCACCATTGTCTGCTTCTCTCATTGCCGAGGTCGCACATGCCTTATACTGTTCTACGCCAATGACCTCCATCAAAAGGCTAAAAGATTTCATGGTTTTTATAATTCTTTCAGTATTGAATTCAGAAATAGCGCCTTTAGTGAAAGAATCTTCTCCAAGACGGACAGGGACCCTAAGAAGTACATTTTTCCTAAATCTTGTTTCTTTATCTCTATCCTCAATAACATTATGAACCAATAACCTAATAGCGTTGGAACCAACATCTATGGCGGCAAATTTTCGGATATTCAAACTTCTGTATTTTTAGAATTTATTTTGTTCCAGTAGTAATCATAAATAGCCAATTGAGAGCGCAATTTAGGTTGTTCGTTCTTCTTATAAACATTGTTCTGTTCCCCATTAAAAATTCGGGCTTTAACATTGTCACTCCAGGAGATTTCAAAGGTATCTAGTAATTCCTGTTTAATGTTTTCGTCATATATTGGACAACCAACCTCCACCCTATTGTCTAAATTTCGTGTCATCCAATCCGCAGATGAGATATAGATTTTAGGGTCTCCATCATTACCAAAAATAAATACCCGCGGATGCTCCAAAAATTTATCAACAATACTTATGGCTTCAATATTTTCACTCAAACCCTCAACCCCGGGAACAAGACAACATACACCTCTTATAATAAGTTGTATTTTAACACCAGCCTTACTAGCCTCATATAATTTATCTACCATTTCATAGGAGGTAAAACTGTTCATTTTTATTTTAATGTAGGCGTCTCTGCCGTGTTTGGCAGAAGCTATTTCATTATCAATAAATTTATTAAACAAATTTTTAGTATAGTGAGGGGAAACAACCAAATGCTTGTAATTATATATTTTGTAGGTAGTTTCAAAAAAATCGAAGACAATTTTGAGTTCTTTTAAGATAGGCTCATTTGCAGTAAACAGGGTATAATCTGTATATATTTTAGCAGTTGATTCATTAAAATTTCCCGTACTAATAAATCCATATCGCTTAATTGAATCGCCCTCTTCCCTTTCAATTACACAAATTTTAGAATGTACTTTTAGACCCGGGACTCCAAAGATTAGTTTTACGCCTTCTGCCTGCAATTCTTCCGCATAATTGATATTGGCCTGCTCATCAAAACGAGCCCTTAATTCGATCTGCATGGTAACTTTTTTACCATTTTTCACGGCATTTATTAAAGATGCCGCCACTTGTGAATTCTTTGCCAGGCGATATACGGTGATCTTAATGCTTTTTACCTTTGGATCAAGTGCAGCTTCCCTAAGGAATTTTATGATGTAAGAAAAAGTATGGTATGGTGCATACATCAGGTAATCCCTTTTGGCAATACGTTCCAATAAACTTCCTTCCAGACTTAGCCCTTTAACCTGTAGTGGCGTAATTTTATCGTACATAAGATCTTGTCTTCCTAAACTTGGGAAGTCCATATAATCCCTTCTATTATGATAACGCCCCCCGGGAATCACACTATCTGTATCCTCTATACCCATTTTCTCTTTTAGAAATTCTAAGGTATCCTTTGCTAGGCTCTTATCATATACAAAACGAACCGGATCACTAATTTTTCTTCCTTGAACGCTTGATGATATTTTTTCTATAAATGTTTTACTTAAATCATTGTCTATGTCTAATTCGGCATCCCTTGTAATCTTAATCATATGTGCAGAAATAGCTTCATAGTCAAACATGGGAAATATCCGAGCTAGACAAAACCGGATCAGGTCATCCAGAATAATGATGTAATTTTTAGCTCCTTCCTTTGGTAATACAATGAAGCGGTTTATGCCCTTTGGAATTTCAATAAGTGCATACCGTTTCTCCACTATTCCTTTGTCCTTAATGTCCTTTTCAGTTATTTTATGAACCATTTTTACAGCCAGATAGGCTTCTGTATCCTTTAAAAGTGGAAATTGATTAAGATCATTTAAAACAATAGTCATTAACTGTGGACTTACATTCTCCAGAAAGTAGTTTTTAACAAATTCCGCCTGACTATCAGACACCTCCGTTTCGTTAATAAAAAAAATACCTTTTGATTCTAATTCACTTTCAATATCATCGTGAATTTCCAGGCTTTTACTTTGCTGATTGATTACAATCTTCGTGATTTCTTCAAGCAGGTCTTTTGCTTTTTCACCTCCTAAGGCACTTTTACCTTTCTTACCGGCAAGGACAATTCTTTTAATTGTAGCGTACCTTACTTTAAAAAACTCATCCAAATTATTTGAAAAAATACCTAAAAACCGTAGTCGTTCTAATAATGGAACATTTACGTCAGCGCTCTCCTGTAATACTCGATCATTAAACATCAACCAGCTAATTTCCCTGTTGATGTATTTATTTTTAGTTTTAATCATTATCTAAGGCGTTTTGGAATTAGGATATGTTCGGTAGTACCATTCTTAATGCCTTTCCAATTAGAGACATCAAAGCTGATTTGCACCAAAGCCGAAGTAGGCACATTTTCGATGGCCTTGTTCCCCCACTGATTTACAACATTAGTAAGTGCGTAGTTATGGCCAAAAATCATGACCTTTTTGAGGTTATCATCTAGTTGTTTTACAAAAGACATTACCGCCTCCCCGGAAAAATCATATAGTTGATTAGAAATATTTAATTTTTCCAAAGGATAATTAAAAGTCCTTAAGAATATCATACAGGTATGAAGAGCCCTGTTTGCGGAGCTTGAATATGCTGAATCTATGTCCTTTGATAGCCTTTTGAATTCAGCACTTACCAGATGGGCGTCATTAATTCCCCTCTCTTGCAAGGGTCTGTCCTGATCACTTACACCATATTCCCAGGATGATTTTCCATGCCTGACTAGAATAACTGTTTTCATAATTAAAATAATTTTAGGGAGCCAGTCGCTCTATTTTCCAATTAAAATCTGCTTGAAGTGAGTACCGGATTCTATCGTGTAACCTATTATCCCTGCCCTGCCAAAATTCCATAGAAACAGGCCTGACAAGATAACCACCCCAATAATCCGGACGTTCAATTTCTTTGCCTTTATATTTTTCTTCCAATTTCTTTAATTCAATTTCCAAGACTTCTCTCGACTCAATTACACTACTTTGATCAGATACAATGGCTCCTAATTTACTGCCTTCGGGTCTGGACTCAAAATAACCATCGGAAAGATTTTGGGCTATTTTCTCAGCCTTACCTTTAATAATGACCTGGCGTTCCAGATTAGGCCAAAAAAATGACAGACAAACTCTTGGATTCACCTCAATCGCCTTTCCTTTTTCGCTTTGGTAGTTAGAATAAAAAATAAAACCCTCAAATGTAAATTTTTTGAGGAGGACCACCCTGCTTTTTGGAAATCCATCTAATCCCAAAGTCGAAATAGTCATCGCATTCGATTCATCCAATCCTTCTGTTGTTTCAACTTCGTAAAACCATTTCTGAAACAACTCTAATGGGTTGTCCGATATAGCTTGCTCATTAAGGGCGTTTTTATTGTATGATTTCCGATGATTCCCTAAATCTCTATGCATTTTTTAAAAGACATACATTAATACTACAAAGTTGGGGAAAAGATGTATAAAAGTGAAGTGTTATTGAATTTTTATAATAAAACGAGGAAGTAATAAATAATCGTCTTTTACTATAAGCAGTAGTGCGATTTAGATTTTCTGAAAGTAGTTATGTTCAAATCTCAAATGTCTTACCGTCCTCAGCCAAATCAACATTATTAAAAACTTCAATAGCCTCTTCTCTGAATGGCACTATAGATTTATACCTTGTAGAAAAATGTCCAAGAATTAATCTATGTACATTAGCCTCTTTAGCAACTGTTGCAGCCTGCTTGGCCGTAGAATGCTTTGTTTTTTTCGCCAAATGCGCTTCGGTTTCTAAAAAAGTAGCTTCATGGTACAGCAGGTCAACACCTTTTAGAAGAGGTGCCAACTCCGTATTAAACCCGGTATCACTACAATAGGCATATTGTTTTATCTGAGGGGGATCCAGGCTGAGTTCTGAATTTGCTACAACTGAACCATCATCCAGTTTTATATCTTTACCTTGTTTTATACTCCGAAAATACGCCTTGTCTATTTTATATTTTGCAGTTGCCAATACATTCAATTTGCGCTCTCCCGGCAGTTCGCTAAATAAAAAACCGTTTGTATATACTCTATGGTCCAAAGGAATTGTCTTTACCTTCACTTTGGTATCTTCCAAAATAATTTCAGATTTTTTGGAAGTTAGTTCGTGAAAAATAAGCTTATAATTGGTCCAGGAATTGCCAAGCTTAAGAAGTAAGGTTATGGCCTGTTGAATTCCTTCCGGACCATATATGTGAAGGTCCTTTTCTCTACCCAATAGTTTAAACGTGGAAATGAGTCCGGGTAAACCAAAAAAATGATCTCCGTGTAAATGTGAAATAAAAATATGCTCAATCCTTGAGAATTTTATTTTATTCTTTCGCAACTGTACCTGTGTTCCTTCACCACAGTCTATTAGAAAAAGGTGGTTCCTTATT
>CAZHWD010000094.1:0-43909 GCA_964536335.1 uncultured Eudoraea sp.
TCTCTGAAAACAAGTCTACCAATTCTCCCAAATCCGTTAATTCCAATTTTTAGTGTTGACATTTTTTATTGTTTAAGATTAAAACTATATAGTCATTATATCAGAAACCCTGATGAGTTCCTTATCAATTTTTGATTTTCCCTTTATGGCCTCACCTACATCGGTAAATGTAATTTTATTATCAATAATTCCGGCCATTAAATTTGTTTTGCCATCTAACAGGGCTTCAACAGATTTTACTCCCATTCTACTGGCCAGTACCCTGTCAAAACAAGAAGGCGCACCACCTCGTTGCATATGGCCAAGAACACAAACCCGAACATCGTAGACAGGAAGGTTTTTCTCTACGAATTCTTTTAGTTCGTAGACATTTTTTCCTGTTGTTCTATCTCCTTCTGCAACTACCACAATACTAGAAGATTTACCCCTGGCTTTACTCCGAGTTAAGGAATCTAACAACCTATCTAAACCCAAATTCTCTTCAGGAATAAGTATCTCTTCTGCACCAGCACCTACTCCGGAATTGAGTGCTATGTGGCCTACATCTCTACCCATAACCTCAACAAAGAAGAGCCGATGATGGGAACTGGCCGTATCCCTGATCTTATCAATTGCTTCTACAACAGTATTCAGTGCAGTATCAAAACCAAGAGTGTACGTTGTTCCAAAAATATCATTATCTATTGTTCCCGGAATACCTATAAAAGGCATTTTGTACTCTTCATAAAAAGTAAGGGCACCCGTGAAGCTCCCGTCCCCCCCAATAACCACAAATGCATCAATATTATTTGCAACCAGTTGATCATAAGCTTTTTTACGCCCCTCCGGCGTCCTAAACTCATCACATCTGGCAGATTTAAGGACAGTACCTCCTTTATTTATAATATTATTTACACTACGGGCATTCATTGGAAGAAAATCACCTTCTATCATCCCTTCGTATCCTCGATAGATACCAATACAATCTTTCTTAAAATATGCACATGTACGTACTACGGATCTTATAGCTGCATTCATTCCTGGAGAATCACCTCCCGAAGTAAAGACCGCAATTTTATTTATTTGTGAATTCATTAAGAAATTTAGAAATGCAAAATTACTAAACTTATTGGAGAAAAAGAATTAGACAAACCCTTTATTTAACACTTGTTATCACTTAAATCGTAATAGTTGCAACTTTCTTTATTAATATGACAAAAAAGACCTATTTACGGATGTCTTGAACCCATCAAAATCCATTAAAAATGAGCATTTTGATCAGGATATTTGTCATTCGCAAATAAAATAACAAATCAAATAAAAAAAGTTATGTTCATCAACTCATTAATGACCACCATATTTATTTAAGTTACTGCAATTAGTCATTAGTCATGATAAATAAGGGTAGCATTTCAAAGTTTTTATAAAATGGATGCAGTTTTGGTCGGTTATAGAATTTATCCACGTTAACGAACTTTTTAGTTTCCGTAACAACCTCTATTGGCACATGATCGTAGCGTCCATTTTTTAATACCACCATTCGGCCGTAAATCCCTTTAAGTATTAAATCGAGTGCAAGATTACCATAGGCTGTAGGCACCACAGAATCAATAAAATCAGGGTCACCACATCGTACCATATACCCGAGTTTCTGATTGATGACATTTACGCGGTTTCCCTTATTATATTTAGGGGATATTTTTTTTAACGCAAGAGATACTTCATCACCAATACCACCCAACTTGGCATGGCCAAAGGCGTCTTTTTCCATACCCTCAAATTTCATTTCACCACCTTCAAAGGTCGCCCCTTCGGAAATAAGTACTATGGAATAGTTACTTGGATTTCTATTCCTGTCCTCAGAAAGTAACTCCGCTAATAGTTCAATATCAAAAGGTACTTCTGGTATAAGACATCTATTAGCTGCTCCTGCCAAAGTAGGCAACATAGCGGTAAACCCGGCATAGCGTCCAAATACTTCCAGTACCAGAAATCGTTCATGGGATCCTGCTGCCGTCCTAAGACTGTTTGTTAGACTAATAGTTCTGGTCACACAGGTACTGAAACCAATACAATAATCTGTTCCCGGAACATCATTGTCCATGGTTTTTGGAATGGCCATTACCTTAACTCCTTGTTTGAACAAATGAACGGCATAGCTGAGCGTATCGTCTCCTCCAATAGCAATCAAATAGTCTACACCTAACCAATCGAGATTTTTGATCACTTCTGGTGTAAGATCATTGATCTCCTTCTGATAAGTATCTCTTAAATGAGCCGGAACCATTAGATTTGTAACATGACTTGCCCTTGTCCTGGAAGTATGAAGGAAAGTCCCCCCGGTTCTTGCAGCTTTGTTCACCACTACCTGGGAAAGTTCTGTAAAGTTATTGCTATTGTCGTGCTTACTGTCTCTTACAATATCTATTAATCCTCCCCACCCTCTTCTAAAACCAATCACTCTATATCCTTCACGTATTGCTCTGAAAGTAACCGCCCTGATTGCCGGATTAAGGCCGGGTACGTCTCCACCTCCGGTCAAGATGCCGATGGTGCCTTTGGTCTTCTTAATTTTTGCCATAATATATTTTTATTAAATTTTCATTTCAAAATCACAAAATAACTAGGGTGGTTAAAGTACTAAATTATGAGGATAATCTTATTAACATTTTCCAAAAAAAATCCCTAAAATCGACCTTAAAAACGCCTTTATCGGCGTATCTTTATATGACGATTGAAAACAGTAATATTATGTCATTTAACATTGAAAATATTTTAGGCAAAGAAGCTAATTACCTGTTAGATCACAAATGTAGCACGGTAAAAAAAGAACATCTACATCTACCCGGTCCTGATTTCGTGGATCGTGTTATGACAACTTCAGACAGAAATCCTGTCGTACTTCGCAATATGCAAACTCTATTTAATAATGGACGAATGGGTGGTACAGGATATGTCTCTATTCTTCCTGTGGATCAAGGTATTGAGCACACGGCGGGTGCATCGTTTGCACCAAATCCTATTTATTTCGATCCTGAGAAGATTGTTGAACTTGCGATAGAAGGTGGCTGTAATGCTGTGGCTTCTACTCTTGGTGTACTTGGTTCTGTTTCAAGAAAGTACGCACACAAGATTCCATTTCTCCTTAAATTGAACCATAATGAATTACTTACGTATCCCAATAAGTTTGATCAGATAATGTTTGCAAGTGTGAATCAGGCTTTTGAGATGGGGTGCGTTGCAGTTGGAGCAACAATATATTACGGCTCTGAAGAGAGCACCAGACAAATTCAGGAAGTTACTGAAGCTTTTGAATATGCTCATGAACTTGGTATGGTAACAGTCTTATGGGCATACCTTCGCAATCCTGGTTTTAAAAAAGATGATAAGGATTATCACGTTTCCGCTGACGTAACAGGACAGGCCAATCATTTGGCATCTACAATTCAGGCTGATATAGTAAAACAAAAGCAGGCTGAAAATAACGGAGGTTTTAAAGCTATAAATTTTGCCAAAACACACGAGAAAGTATATTCAGAATTAACCACAGATCACCCAATTGATCTTACCCGATACCAGGTAATGAATTGTCTTATGGGCAGGGCGGGATTAATAAATTCTGGTGGATCTTCCGGCGATAATGATTTGGCTCAGGCAGTTAAAACTGCTGTGATTAATAAACGTGCTGGAGGTATGGGATTAATATCCGGAAGAAAAGCTTTCCAAAAACCAATGGCAGACGGAGTAGAGCTTTTAAATGCAATCCAAAATGTGTATTTAGATGATAAAATTACAATTGCTTGATTTTTAATTTTTTAAGGTCATTTAATTAAATTTAATTATAACACTAATACAAACTTATTAAAAAGCACCCCGAAAAGCCGGGGTGCTTTTTTGAGCATATTTTATAAATTTTACTGAAAAGTATAGATCACAATTTTGGGATATTTGTCTTGGGGTAAAATTTTATTAAACTATCCTTTCCCATAACTGCATTGGGTACGGTAGCCGATTCCTGAGGTTCCTCTTCCTCTGTTTCAACTTTCTTATTCCTTAAAATTTTCTTCATTAGTTCCTTAAAACTATTGAAATCTACTTCATAAGAAATACCAATTCCTTGAGTATACCCTTGCTGTTCCAATAAAAATTGTTGTATTTCGCTTTCGCGATTAAAAACCTTGGCCCGCAGTGTTCCTTCTTCATTTAATAAAACCTGTATTTCCACGTCACCGCCAACCACAGTTTCACTTACCCCTCCCACAGGAACCCCGAATCTACCATTAAATAAAACTTTGTCACTTATCTGTGTAGATACCGTGACACCGATTCTGTTTTCCGTAGAAATATCATTAGGATCCAGATAACCTTGCTCGTAGGTAACCCCAAAATCAAACTTATCATCATCGTCATCAAGAACCTGATTTAATAAGCCAGACGCTGTTTGAATCAAGTTGCCAGTAACTGCTTGCTGGTTTATACCTGATCCTTCACTTACAAACGTGCCCTGGGTTAACAGGAAAAATGCATTTCGTTCTTCTATGGTCGGATCCTGAAGTCTGTATTCCAATTCTGATTTTACAGTAGAACTTGTACCTGGAAATTCAATACCTAAATCTATTGTTGGTCGTTCTAATTGATCGGTGAGCCTAATAACCACATCAGTAGGAATTCGTCTGCTATATCCGGCATTATCAAGCAATGGAGCTGGATTAGCATTCAAGGAATAAACTGCTTCCATGTCTAAAGTTGCCTCCAAAGGCGAGCCGTCCCAAACAATACTGCCCCCAGGTTTAACCTTAAAAGTACGATCAATAATTCCTCCAAATTTGTAATCATACTCTCCAGTGACTACTACGAAATCGCCAAACATATTAAACTTGCCGTTGGTATTAATCTCTATATAAACCAGGCCTGCACCTGTTCCTTTTAATGAACTTCCGGTTTTAGGGTCAATTACAATCTCTACCTCTGCATCAGGGGTTACATCTAAATCGAATCTTAATTCTAATCCATAGTATTCTTTTAGCTGGCGTTGAAGATCAATGGTCTCAACTTCATTTTTATTAATAAATGTGATAAAAGAATAATCCCCTACGGAAATCACATCACTTATGGGAATTTTTAAAGATGTTCCCCTGGCTGTTGAACCTTCAAAATTAATGTTCAGGGCATTAGACGGGCCAAATATTCGTCCCCTGCCATTAACAAAGCCGGTTCCATAGTAGAGTATTTCTTCTTCAAATTCTGTATTTAGTATTAAAAATCTATCCTCACTGGTATTTATGTCTAAATCAAAATTCCATTTCTTAAAGAAATTGTGCTCTATTGTACCATCCAGAATTGCCTCGGTATTCAAAGCTACATCTGTAAGTCTGACATTCTGAAAATTAAAAGTCTGGTCATCTAATTTAACCACAGAATTAGCTCCAAAATCATAATCTACGTTAAGATAAGGCACAGAAAGTCCGGCATTATTCATAGTTAAAAGTCCGTCAATTTCTGGATTCCTTATATCCCCCTTTATTTGAGCATTGCCATTGAGCATTCCTCGTATATTGGAAATAATATCCTTTCCCAAAGGACTAAAAGGTTCCATATCAAAATTACTGAATGTAGCCACCAGATCTGCCTGAGGTATTTCCTGATCTCTGGTAACCTTGCCAAATACCCCAAATTTTTCAAGCCCGTTCTCCTTAATTTGAGAATTTACGGAAAATTCTGTAAGGTCACGATTACCAACAACACCTATGGAAAGGTTCCCGAGATCTATCTCGTTTATTCCAAATTCAGATATGTCCAAATTACAAACCGGTAAATAAATATTGTCCTTTTGAAGAACGTTTAAGGTTCCATTTATCTCACCTTTGAGTTTTAAGCTATCTATAGCCGGGGTTATTTTATTTAAGGAGACAATTTTAAACTGAAGTTCCAGATCTTTAAAAGTAGAGTCTGCAAGTTGCCCTCTTAGCCTAATTTGTTCCCTGTTATCATTGTTCATTACAATTTCCTCAATAATAATACTATCCAGGGTACTATTTAGAATTACCTTGTTTTTGCTATTGCTTTCACGGTTTAAAACCCATGTATTACCCTTAAAACTTATGTCAGATTTTTTTAAGCCGATTACTGATTTATTATCCTGATTGAAAGTGTGGTAGAAATTTAAGTTGTAACTATCGTTATACGCACTACCACCCTTAAATTCCGTTCTAAAGAACAGCGTGTCATTTAATGTGGTATTAATCAGGTTAAAGTCTTTAACATCATAATATGGAGTTGAAAGATCCTGAACGGCCAAATAGGTATTAAAAAGAGGGTTTTTATTATCAATCCTAAAATCAATGCTATCTAATTCATTACCATAAGCCGAAATATAAGGCGATTTGAAATTGAGTTTAAAATCTCCCTTATCTGCGATAATATTACCTCTGATAAAAGTATTTGGGCCAAAGGCAACCTCCGGAAAAAAAACTTCAACGATTTTATTATAAATCTTAAAATTAAAGGTCATTTCCTGCCCTCCTGAAATTTCATATGGTTTATAGTTTGTATAAATACTCCCTATTGAATTTCGCACCAGACGACCAAGCTCCCTAACTTTAAATTTACCCCTCATATATCCTGTAATGATATCGGGAGAATTTATTTCTATAACCCTGGTAGAATCTTCAGAAAATGTGGATTCAATTTTGAAATCTTCAAAGTAATACGTGTTGTTTATGTTTTGATAATTTGTATTGGTAAACATTATGTCTCCCTCAATACTTTGAAATGAACTACCTGTGATGTCCATATTTACATTACCCTTAAATATCGATACACTGTCATCTATAAAATTTAATATTTTCAGATCAGCATAATCTACCAAGGCATTAAAATTAAAACTACTTTTATCCGTACTAAAATCTGCCAATCCCTCAAATCTAAACTGTAGGTTCTCATCATTACTGATTAAAGATCCATCAAACAATTGATCCTTTAGTATCCCGGAAATCTTGATGTCTTTATAGTCATACTTATTAAAAGTAAGGTTATATACCTGTCCAAAAACTTCAGTATTCAGATTCTTACTTACAAAACCTTTGCCCTCAACATTTACGTCGACAGTTGTTTTACCTAAACTTTTATTCTCTGTAAATTGACCTAAATCAAAATCAATCAGGGATACAAATCCTTTATAACTCGCGTTATCTATTTTATCAATTTCTGTAAGGGTTAGATCTACATAGCTACTGCCTATAGCCGTTTCAAGGTTTGCCCGCGTTTCAATAGAATTTAGAGTAATGAATGTTTCACCCCTTACGGTAAACTGTCCTAACTTCCGAAAAATAGAGGGAAGCGATTTACCTAATATTTGTGGCAACAAGGATCTTAGCTCATAATAGCTGGTTGAAATATCCTTTATCTGGGCATCGAGCTCAAAAGGACCGTTTTTTCTGAATAAATTTTTAAAATTAAAATCCCCCCTAATCCCAGTATTATCTGATTGTAGAAACAAGCGTTCCACATTCAAGTCATTTAATACCCCATTTACATTCGCAGAAAAATTTACCAATTTATCTGAGCCGAATTGGTTCCACAACATATTTACTTCATCCAATGCAACCGAGGAATCTGTAAAATCTGCGTTTAGATTTACCTTATCTATGAATTGTGCCAAGTCTTCCCTGTTATAATCAAATACCAGATTTCCAACAATATTTGATTTGGGAGTTCGGATTTGCAGCGAATCAAATCGCATTTGTTTCTTGGTGTATTTAAAGCTTGTCGCTAGTTTTTCAACATCGATGCCCAAAGCACTATTAAGTGATAAGTTTTCGATAACAGTAGTAACTTCGGGACCTAAAATTTGAAAATCACTGGCATCTATTTTAAGGTTCCTGAAATTTATTATCTCAATGTTTTCCTTATTCATATTTGTCAACCGAAACCTGCTATTTTTTATTTGCACATCTGATGAAGAAAAATAAAAATGCGGTTTGTTTGGGTCACGGGGTTTTTTGTCATCTAACTTGTCAACAAAAACACCGAGATTATTGTCGTTTTCTCCTTTATACGTTTTGAGATTAAAAAGTAGACCTTCTATATCTATATCACCAAACTGCAATTTCCCATTTATAAGATTTCGTACGCTTAAAATTGAAGTAGATAACTCTTGAATGTATATCAAAGTGTCTTTCTTATAATCCTCTACATAAACATCCCTCAATGCCGTGTCCCATGAAATAAGGGAAATTCTAAGTCTGTCTATATTTATATTGGTGCCAAACTCATTGTTCAAAGTCTTAGTTGCGTAACGCGCAAGTCTGGTCTGAATGGCCGGCAGAGAAAGAATTATAGTGCCTATAACGCAAGCCAACAGTAAGGCCAAAAGCGTTCTAACGAGTATTTTTCTCAGTTTTTTGATAGGGCTATTATGTTTTACCTTTGTGCTACCAAATTTTGTTCCAAACCATGAGCGATAAACAAAATATATATATCCTGGCTATTGAATCATCTTGTGATGATACATCGGCGGCTGTTATGTATAATGACAAGATGCTTAGTAACGTGGTAGCCACGCAAAAAATTCATGAGGCATACGGAGGTGTTGTTCCAGAACTTGCATCAAGAGCACACCAGCAAAATATTGTTCCGGTTGTACACCAAGCGTTAGCCAAAGCAAATATCGACAAAAAACTAGTATCAGCCATAGCATTTACTCGCGGACCTGGACTATTAGGTTCTTTACTAGTGGGGACTTCATTTGCCAAATCACTTTCATTAGGCCTCAATGTGCCATTAATAGAGGTTAATCATATGCAGGCACACATTTTAGCTCATTTTATAAAAGAAGGTGGTAAAAAATCGCCCCCCTTTCCTTTTTTAGCTTTGACCATTAGTGGTGGACACACTCAGATAGTTTTAGTCAATAATTATTTTGATATGGAAATCCTTGGAGAAACCCTTGATGATGCAGTTGGTGAGGCATTTGATAAAAGTGCTAAAATTCTTGGCCTACCTTATCCCGGAGGACCATTAATTGATAAGTACGCAGCAAAAGGTAATCCTCTGGCTTTTCCTTTTCCAAAACCAAAAGTAAAAGACTTAAACTTCAGTTTTAGCGGCTTAAAGACCAGCATTCTATATTTTATCCAAAGAGAAACCAGTAAAAATCCAAATTTTGTTGAACAGAATTTGAATGACATATGTGCCTCAATTCAAAGTACAATTATTCGCATTTTGATGGACAAGCTAAAGAAAGCTGCCGCGCAAACCGGGATAAAAGAAATAGCGATAGCGGGTGGCGTTTCTGCTAATTCCGGAATAAGAAAAGCGTTACAAGAAAGTGAGGTAAAATACGGATGGAGCACGCATATTCCCAAATTTGAATACTGTACCGATAATGCCGCAATGATTGGTATTGTTGGCTATTTAAAGTATCTTGACGGTAAATTTAGCGACCAGCGTATCGCTGCTAAAGCAAGGTATGTTATTTAATTATATTTCAATCAGACATGGCCCTTGTTGCAGAGGCGAAATGGATTGGGCTATGATTAGAATTAATCAAAAATATATTAAATAGCTAATAACTAAATTTTAAATTTTATTATGCAACTATTCTACAACCCTTCACTTGATAATAGCGCCATTCAGTTTTCTTTTGATAAAGAAGAAAGCAAACATATTGTAAAAGTCTTGCGTAAAAAAGAAGGAGACGAACTTTATATCACCAATGGCAGAGGAGTATTATTTACCGCAAAAATTCTAGTTGCAGATATAAATATGTGCAAAGCAGCGATTATTTCAACACAAAAGAGAAATCCTAAAATGTTCAGGCTCCATCTGGCCGTAGCACCAACCAAAAGCACCGAACGCTATGAGTTGTTTCTTGAGAAAGTAACAGAAATTGGCGTTCATGAAATTACTCCAATAATTTGCGATCATTCTGAACGTAAAATACTAAAAATGGAGAGGTTGCAAAAAGTAGTTCAGTCGGCCATGAAACAATCACTTCGGACCTACCTGCCTAAAATAAATAATCCTGTTTCATACTCTGAATTTATCTCTCAGGAACATAATGAACTGCTATTTATTGCCCATTGCCAGGAAGAAGAAAAACTGGATCTAAAACGCTGCATCGCTGCAGATAAAGATGTAACTATTTTGATAGGGCCTGAAGGAGATTTTTCTCATAAGGAAATAAAAGAGGCTTCTGAAAAAGGTTTTTTATCTATATCCCTTGGAGAAGCCCGCCTTAGAACTGAAACAGCTGCTATAGTTGCCTGTACCGCTGTAGCACTAATAAATAGTGGGTCTTAAAGCCTGTTATGTCTTAAATTAATTTTCGGTCAAAGAGTTCGTTTCCAAATTTAAAACCTAATTTTTGAATTATTAATAAGGGAAAAAAAATTTAGATTTGAATTTTTTTATGGTGATTATAGTATCTTTAGAAATGTGATATGCAACCCTTTTTTATGAAATTACTTCCCCTGTTTTTAACAGTTTTGTGGATACTAAATGTCAATTCACAGGAAATTGCAATTCTAAAATACAGTGGTGGTGGCGACTGGTATGCTAATCCAACAGCCATACCTAACCTTATCAGATTTTGCAACGAAAATATTGATACAGAAATTGAGCCCAAACCTCAAACCGTTGATGTGGGCAACCCGGAGATTTTTCAGTATCCCTTCATACATATGACAGGCCATGGCAACGTTTTCTTTACACAGGATGAAGCTGATAACTTAAGAACCTACCTTCTTTCCGGGGGATTTGTACATATTGACGATAATTACGGAATGGAGCCCTATTTAAGAAAAGAACTTTACAAAGTTTTTCCTGAGAAGGAACTCGTTGAAGTTGCCGCAGACCATGCAATATTTAAAATGCAGTATGAATTTCCTAAGGGCTTACCAAAGATTCATGAACATGATGGGAAAAGACCACAGGCTTTAGGTATATTTCAGGAAAATAGGCTGGTCTTGTTGTTTACCTATGAATCGGACCTTGGTGATGGATGGGAAGATCCCGAAGTGCACAACGATTCAGAACAAGTACGGCTTAAAGCTCTGCAGATGGGAGCTAATATTATACATTACGCATTTAAAAATTAATCTATGAATTCAAAAATGATTTCTGATGGTATATTAAGAGCTGTAGGAGTTATTACCGCAATTCTTCTTATTTGTTATTTCTTTTTCAAGATTAGTACCCTCTTGGTCTATATTTCCATAGCAGTAATTATCTCCCTGATTGGAAGGCCTGTAGTGGTATTTCTGAGAACCCGGTTGAAGATGAGAAACACTCTTGCCGTAATTTTAACTATGATATTTTTTTTAGGGGTTGTAATCGGAATAGTTTTAATGTTTATTCCCTTATTGATAAAACAAGGGCAGAACCTTTCCCTACTAAATATTGATGCACTACAACAAAATCTGGAAAACCTTTACCACGAGGTAACTAGCTATTTTGGAATTACTACCATAGATATTAAAATGCAGCTCCGTGAATCCAAGATATTCTCTAAGATCAATTTTGGTGTTATTCCGGAATTTTTAAATTCTATAGTAAGTCTTTTGGGCAGTTTAAGTATTGGTTTATTCTCAGTGCTATTTATTGCTTTCTTTTACCTTAAAGACAGCAAACTTCTTCAGGATAGTTTAATGGTACTAATTCCTGATGATAAAGAACCCAGGTTAAAAAAATCCATGCACACTATCAAAGTTCTTTTATCTCGATATTTTGGCGGATTGGTACTTCAAATCTCAATACTCTTCGTTATATACACCGCGGTTCTTTTAATCTTTGGAATTGAAAATCCTGTAGTCATAGCTTTTCTTTGTGCTCTTTTAAATCTTATCCCTTATATAGGGCCTGTAATAAGTGCTTTTTTAATGGCAATGTTAACCATGACCAGTAATTTAGGGGCCGATTTTAGCACGGTAATTTTACCAAAAACCATCTATGTCATGATTGGTTTTGCAATTGGTCAGTTGGTTGATAATTTTTTCTCACAACCATTTATTTTTTCCAATAGTGTAAAATCTCACCCTTTGGAAATATTCCTTATTATTATCACTGGTGGACTTCTATTTGGAATCACAGGAATGATCATTGCGGTACCCGGTTATACCGTAATAAAAGTAATTTTGAAGGAGTTTTTTGCCGATAATAAGATCGTGAGGTCTTTGACTAAAAATTTATAGCTTTACTTTGAATAAAGAAATCTTAAGGGCTGGTATACAAGATTATATAAATAATAATTTAAATACTGACATCATGTCAGTATTGCTTCAAAAAAGCAATTTTAGTGAAATTTCTTCAAAAGAACTAGCCCAACAGATAGAAGGTAAAAAAAAATGCGCTGTCAAACTCCCAACCTGGTTCAGGACAGCGGAAATATACTATCCTCCAAAATTAAATATTGAACAATCCTCCTCAGAAAAAACGGCTTTATACAAGACAGGTTTACTCAGTGGAAAATCGCTCTTGGATGTAACCGGAGGTTTTGGTGTGGACAGCTTTTTTTTTAGTCAGAACATAGCTGATGTTACGCTATGTGAAATAAGTAAACAATTATCTGAGATTACCGCCTATAATTTAAAAGTACTTAGAGCAAATGGTATTAAAGTTGTTAATACTGATGGAATAGAATATTTAAAAAAGTCTGATAAAAAATTTGATTGTATTTATATAGATCCCTCCAGAAGAGATAAAACCAAGGGCAAAGTATTTAAATTATCTGATTGCGCCCCGGACATTACGGAACACCTGGATCTCTTAAAGGACAAATCAAAAGCTATCCTCCTAAAGACCTCCCCCCTATTGGATATTTCCAAGGGACTCAAAGAATTAAAAAGTGTTGAGGAGATTCATGTAGTTGCAGTTAATAATGATGTTAAGGAACTACTATGGATAATTAAGGACCAAAATCTTGCAGAACCTTTAATAAAAACAATTAATATCAAAAATACCCAGGATGAGGTTTTTGATTATAAGCGCTCAAATGAAAATTCAGCCATATCTGACTACTCCGGGCCACTGAACTTTTTGTATGAGCCAAACGCTGCCATTCTTAAGGCCGGGGCATTTAAAACCATAGGAAATCAATTCCTTCTAAAAAAGTTGCACGAGCATACGCATTTATACACCTCTGAAAAGGAGGTGAAATTTCCCGGTAGAGTTTTTAGAATACTTTCTACTTATTCCTACAGCAAAAAATCAATAGCTACCCTGAATATTGGAAAAGCAAATATTGCTATTCGCAACTTCCCTGTTTCAGTGGCTGGTATTAGAAAGAAACATAGAATTTTGGAAGGCGGGGAGCTCTATCTATTTTTTGTTAAGGATCTTAATAATAAGCTCCAAATTCTTAAATGTGCAAAAACATAGCAAAAATATTTTTCGGTATATTTAGAAAATTTAACTCCTTAAGTATAACTATTGATCATAAAAACATGGAATCCAAAACATTCAATATCAACAGGAGAAACTTTCTTAAAGGCGCAACAGCCGCGGCTGTATTATCTTCATTTGGCACTTACGGATTTGAACTTATGCACAGAGATAAACCGTGGCGGGTAGGACTTATTGGCGCTGGTTGGTATGGTAGTAGCGATCTTTTTAAGCTCATACAGGTAACTAATGTAGAAGTTATATCAATATGTGATGTAGACAGCAATTTTGTAGAAGGCACAGCCAACCTGGTGGCCCAGCGCCAGAAATCTGGTAAGAAGCCAAAAACGTATTCGGATTACCGCAAAATGCTGGCGCAAGAAGGTCTGGAAATTGTGTTAATAGGCTCCCCAGACCATTGGCATGCACTCCAATGCATTGATGCGCTAAAGGCAGGAGCACACGTTTATGTTCAAAAACCTATAAGTGTTGATGTAATTGAAGGAGAGGCCATGGTAGCTGCCGCCCGGAAATATAATAGAGTCGTTCAGGTGGGAACACAGCGCAAAAGTACCCCACACTTAATACATGCCAAAAAAAATATAGTTGATACCGGGATGCTAGGAAAAATTTCTCATGTTGAGATGTGTTGTTATTTCCATATGCGCGCAAATGGTAATCCGCCTGTTGAGGAAGTACCTGAATTTCTCGATTATGAAATGTGGACAGGACCTGCCCCGCTTAGACCATATGATGGGTTGCCTCATAAAAGATGGTGGAGGACTTTTATGGAATATAGTAATGGTATTATGGGTGATATGTGTGTTCATATGCTGGATACGGTTAGATGGATGTTAGCTTTAGATTGGCCCAACCGCATAATTTCCACAGGAGGAATTTATGTTCAAAAGGATGGTAAATCAAATATTACCGACACCCAATCGGCTATTTTTGAGTATGATAATCTTAATTGCATTTGGCAGCACAGAAGCTGGGGGACGCCCGATGATCCTGAATACCCATGGTCATTTAAATTATTTGGTGATAAGGGAACACTTTCCGGTAGTACCATGCAATATGATTTTGTTCCGTACGGAGATGGTAAAGCACTACACATGGATGTAGTATACGAAAGAGAGGAATATCCCGAAGATTTGACAGAAAAGAACATAGAGCTTAATGCCGCACCAGCCACGAGGTTGCATATGCTCGATTTTCTATCGGCAATAGATCAAGGCACAAAACCGATTGCGGACATTTTAAATGGTCACATTTCAACAGCAAGTTGTATTCTTGCAAATTTATCTATGGAAGTTGAAAGACCTTTGATTTATGATCCGAAAAATCTGCTAATAGTAGATGATTTAGAAGCGACGAAACTGCTGCAAAGACCTTATCGCAGCCCATACCAACATCCCCATCCGAACCAGTTTATTTAATTCAATCGGTTGTACTAAAGTCGGAGCGTCCATTCGTACAGCTGGTGAGTCCATCTGCTAAGACTTGGGTTCTTTGTTGCTAATGAGAAACCATGCCCGCCTTCCGGATAAATATGAAGTTCTGCAGCTACTCCTTTTTGGTTTAGAGCCTGAAAAAATAAAAGACTGTTCTCCGGCGACACACTTTTATCGTCTGCTGCATGGAATAGAATTGTTGGAGGCGTTTTCTCTGAAACCTGAAGTTCATTTGAAAAGTACGTAATACTTTCACTATCCGGTTCATCACCTAAAAGAGCCTTTTTAGATCCGCTATGCATGGAAGAAGAAGAGAAAGTAATAACTGGATAAACTAATGCCATAAAATCGGGCCTGGCACTCAATAAATCAGCACCATCCACATATTTATATACCTCTTCATCAAAGTGTGTCCCAAGAGTAGATGCGAGATGTCCACCGGCAGAAAATCCAATAATTCCTATCTTTTTATCATTAATATTCCAGGTTTTTGCCATGTACCGGGTCAACCTCATAGCCCTTTGCGCATCCTGTAAAGGCACAAACTGATTATTTACCAAAGATTTTGAGACCGGTAACCTGTACTTTACCACTATCCCTGCAATTCCTATTGAATTCAAAAATTTAGCAATATCAATCCCCTCCCAGTCATAAGCAAGAATATGGTACCCCCCTCCCGGGAAAATTAACATTGCCTTACCTGTACTATTGGCTTCAGATGGTAGATAAACTTCTATTTGAGGATATTGAACATAACTTATTTTTTGAATTGCTCCCTTCTCCAGAATCTCGCTTTCATCAGTTTCAATACGGTTGGGAACAGCGTCTGTCGGCCAAAGCGGTAATATTGTGTCCTGCGAATAAACAAGATACCCAAGAAAAAAAGCAATTAAAGAAGTATATACAGTCCTAACTATTTGTCCGGTTTTTATTTGTTTAACCATCTTTGAAATTTGTCTAATTACATTCCCATTTAAAATCTGCAATGCGCTCATTAGAAGCGCTGGAGAGGTTATAGTGCCACCACTCAGTCCTTACAGACCAAAATCCGTATTTTTCCATAGTTTCTTTTAAGACTTTCCTATTGTGCAGGATTTCTAAGGGTAAGTCCATATTATCGTGATATGCTTTTTTACCAAAAAAATCAAAGTCGGTGCCCATATCCAATTCATCTCCCCTTAATGTTACCAGGGTAATGTCTACTGCACCTCCTTTATTATGTATGGAACCTTTAACCGGATTGGCTACATATTGGGGATTTGGGACAATCTTCCACATTTTATATTGAACGGAATTAGGCCGGTAGCAATCAAAAAACTTAATTTTATACCCCTGCTTCATAAAATCATTGTTTGCCTTAATTAATGCTTTTGCCGTCTTTACGCGTGTATAACATTCTGCACAGTCGTATACTTTGGCTTTTAAAAAATTGTTTTCTGTGGCATATCTAAGATCATATTCAAAATCATTGTTGTAGTCCGCTAAACGCACGAAAGTAGTATCCGCCACATCAATTAAAGATTTGAAAGGATCTCTGTTGGAAGAGATTCTTGATTGCGCAAGTGTATCTAAAACTATAACTGAATCCGATTTGACATCTATTGCTTTCTCTTTTTCCGATTTTTCTTTACAGGCGAAAAAAAGGAAAATAAAACAAAAAAAAATGATGGTTTTCAAAAGTGATTCTGCCAATTCAATAGTTTAATGACGAAGTTAGAGAAAATTAAAAACACATCTGCTTCTAATAGCTCATTTCTATTCTTGAGATTTTGCTTCAATAACTTTCCCTTATTTAAATTATTATATCTGATAAAGCTTGTTTGAGATAAATATCAGATATAATTATGATTCAATTTAATTAGACATTCTTTTAATTTTTGAGGAACTTTAAGGAGTAATACTTACCCATGCATAAAAATATTACGTATTAGATCAAAATTATTTTTTTATTGATTTACGTACAGTCGTGTAAATCAATAACGACTTTAATGAAACAGTAAGTTACTATGGCTGACTAGACGGGAAGCAAACAAACAAAATACGTATACAACAGAATTAAAGAGATTGCCAAAGTCTGATATGCATTTGGACATCAGGAAGCCACGGCATATAGAATGGGTTGGAAAAACGATGGTAGTATGAAAAAAGGTGATGTTCATGATGTCACAGGAGATTATCCTGCTGTTTACGGCTTTGAATTAGGGCATATAGAATTGGGTCATTCAAACAATTCTAGATAAGATTAATGGGGAATGGTTTTTTAAAGTAAATAAAGATGGTGTACCTTATGAGAATGAAAATAAAGTCGGACCCTGAAAATGTCCCTACCACAACAGCAAGGCTTGTATGCAAATTGTAAGGCTATTGAAACGGCCTGGATTGAACTAAAAACAACAAATAATTTAAACAAATGAAAACAATTATCCCTTTATTGCTAATTTTTTGCATCCTAACGTTTATCTCCTGTAAGGAGGATAAGACAAAAACCATTGAAGCAACGGATAGAGGTTCAGATATCTGGATGCTGGGCTTCGAAAAAACGGACAAAAATCCAATTATGATAGCAGATTCCAGTTATGTTTTCATGGATCCGGTGACAAAAGTGGATGTACAATGGCAAAAAGCTGATGTATTTAATCCTGCTGCCGTGGTACGAAATGACACTGTTTTTATGCTCTTTAGGGCCGAGGATAACCCAGAAGCCATTTTGGGAGGAAGAACTTCACGTATTGGTCTTGCATATAGTACAGACGGAATAAATTTCAGTAAATACCCGGAACCTGTTTTATATCCTAAAGAAGATGATTTTCACAAGTGGGATTATCCTGGGGGTATTGAAGATCCCAGAGTAGTAGAAATGCCCGACGGGACCTATTTAATGATGTATACAAGCTGGAATAATGATGTGGCCAGATTATCAAGTGCTACGTCAAAAGACCTTAAGAATTGGACAAAGCATGGGCCGGTTTTTGAAAGTTTTCAAGAAGAGAAATTTAATAATATCTGGAGTAAATCTGGATCAGTAGTTACAGAATTGCAAAATGGACGGCTAATAGCTAAAAAAATAAATGGCAAATTTTTAATGTATTGGGGAGAGTTATTTGTCAATTTAGCACAATCTGAGGACGGCATCGATTGGGAGCCCTATTTGGACAAAAAAGGTGAATTATTACACGTATTCACTCCAACTATTGGAGAGTTTGACAGTCATTTAACCGAACCTGGACCCCCTGCCCTTTATACGGAGAATGGTATACTCTTGCTTTACAATGGCAAAAACCTAAGTGGAGAAGGCGCCAGTAAAAAAGTAGCTGAGGGTACTTATTGCGGAGGTCAGGCATTGTTTGATATAAAAGACCCATCCCGACTTATTAATAGACTTCAGGAGCCATTTATATGCCCAAGCCTTCCCCATGAAACAAGTGGACAGTACAAAGCGGGGACTACTTTTATTGAAGGTTTGGTCTTTTATAAGAATAAATGGTTTCTTTATTATGGAACAGCTGACAGTATGGTAGGATTAGCCGTGAAATCGGACTAAATGAGATTAAATATAAGTTTGCTGCTGCTTCTATTACTCCCAGGGTGTGATACTAAAAAGGAAGATGCAACAACGGTAAAACAGCCGAACATTGTTTTAATCATGGCAGATGACCAGGGATGGGGCGACCTAAGTATAAGCGGCAACAGCAACCTCAGCACCCCAAATATTGATGAGCTTGCACGAAATGGTGTTTCTTTTCAAAATTTCTATGTACAAGCTGTATGCTCCCCAACCAGGGCAGAATTACTATGCGGAAGGCAATTTCAGCGGCTTGGAATATATGCCACTTCTGCCGGTGGAGAAAGGCTGAATCTGGACGAAACCACATTTGCTGAGGTATTTAAAAAGGCCGGTTACCAAACAGCAGCCTATGGTAAATGGCACAGCGGCATGCAACCACCTTATCATCCTAATACCAGAGGGTTTGATGATTTTTATGGTTTTGCTTCTGGGCATTGGGGTAATTATTTTGATCCACTCATTGAGCATAACGGCAAACTGGTAAAAGGAAAAGGGTTTTTAGTAAATGATCTCACTAATAGAGCCTTGGAATTTATCACAAAGAATAAGGAAAAGCCCTTTTTACTTTATTTACCCTATAATACACCTCATAGCCCAATGCAGGTTCCAGACAAGTATTGGAATAAATTTAAGGCTAAGGTATTAACTAAAAAACACCGGGATACTGCTATTGAGGATCCCAATTTTACAAGAGCCGCACTTGCCATGGTGGAGAATATTGATTATAATGTTGGCAGGATAATAAATAAACTTCAGGAACTAAATTTAGAGGAAAATACTATTATCGTATATCTCTCAGACAATGGTCCTAACGGATGGAGGTGGAATGACGGAATGCGCGGTAAAAAGGGTTCTACAGACGAAGGTGGTGTGCGTAGCCCATTGTTCATCAGCTGGAAAAACACCATCCCGGCTTCTAAAAACATAACTCAAATAGCAAGCGCTGTTGATATCCTACCCACTTTGGCCGGTTTGGCAGGTATTGAGGCAATAACTCTAAAGCCCCTGGATGGGATTAATTTGAGACCTCTAATTTTTGAAGAGAATCCTTCCTGGGAATCCAGATTTATATACAACCATTGGAATGAAAAAACCAGTGTTAGATCACAGGAATTTCGACTGGATGATGAAAACCGCTTATATCATATTCCTTCAGACCTGGGTCAATCAAAGGATGTATCGAAAAATTATCCTGAAGTTTATACTTCTCTGTTAAATGCAAAAGAGAGTTGGCTACAGAAAGTGCCAAAACGTTCAGCTTACATCAGGCCATTTACTATAGGACACCCAAATTTTGAGACTACACAAATCCCAGCTCGGGATGGAATCGCCCATGGCGGAATTAAACGCAGCAACAAATATCCAAATTGCTCATTTTTTACAAATTGGAAAAGTCTCGAAGATTCCATTACATGGGATGCAGAGGTTTTGTCAGATGGTGATTATGAGGTTATTCTTTACTACAGCTGTTCTGAGAAAAATGTTGGATCTACCCTGCTTCTTGAGTTCGATTCCAGCAATCTTAGTAAAAAAATTACTGAGTCCCATGATCCACCTCTTGAAGGAATGGAAAATGATCGGGTTCCACGAATTGAATCTTATATAAAGGATTTTAAACCCGTTTCAATGGGTATAATGAAATTAAAAAGCGGTAAAGGGCAGCTTACCCTTCGGGCATCGAAAATAACCGGGGAAGAGGTTATAGATTTTAGATTACTGCTTTTTAATAAATTGAATTAAAAGTTAATCTATACTATAAAGCAAATCGTCACTGTCTGAGTAACCTATCCGAACAGCCTTTGCAACAAATGAAACTTTCTTGTCTAAAGGTTCAGAAAAAATATGCCAGCTAACATCTCCTGGTTCTTTCCATATAATGGTAGCATCCGATTTATCTGAAATCAGATAAATTTTTTCCCCTTTTTCAACCAACTGAAGTGGTTTTAATTTAGGTTGTTCGCCATTTGGCAGCCACATTGTTATTAAATCTTTTTCAGGTGTTCTGCCCAGGTCATTGGTTTCTTTGACCCAACTGTTCAGGACCTTTCTTAGGTGAATTAAAGTATCCTGAAATTCTACTTGATCTGAAAGATTAACTAATTCAAAAGGATCATTTACCATATCATATAATTCCTCTTCTGGTTTGGGTTTCCTGAACCATAAAGAAGCAAGGGAATCCAATTCTCCTAAATCCTGTAATGTCATCATATTTTGCATCATAGGCATTTGCTCCCTGTATTTAACCGCTAAAGCATTTGATATTTCGGTATTGTAATTCCTTATGTACTTAAATTTCTTAGTACGAACAGCACGCAATTTATCATACATTTCGTCAAACCTGTCTGACGAGGCGAAAACATAGTTGCTTGCCGTGCTGTCTTTATAAATTCCAAATTTCGCCTTGCCTTGCATTACCTTCGGAGGAAAAATTCGGGCCCATGAAAGTAGAGTTGGAGCAAAATCAATGAAGCTTATAAGTTGATCATCGTAATTACTCTTTTTTAAATTATCCTGAAATTTAATAACCAGGGGAAGTTTTATTCCCGTATCGTACAAAGCTCTTTTATGCCTCGGGAAAGGACCTCCATGATCTCCATAAAAGAAGATAATACTGTTTTCATATAGGCCGTCTTCCTTTAATTGATCAATAATTTTGCCCAGTTGTTGATCCAGCCGTTTTAGGTTGGAGTAATTAACAGCTAAATCGTGGCGAATAACATCATTATCAGGGAAATATGGCGGGACAGTTACAGAATCTGGTGAGACGTATAATTTTTCTTCACCTTCTTTCCAGATACCTGATTCATGACAAACATTAAAATTAAAAACGGAAAAAAAAGGAGCGCCTTTTGGTCTATTGCGCCAATGCGCCTGGTTGCTGCTCTCATCCCAACCAGATTGAGGAGCTTTAAAATTGTAATCTTCCTTGGCATTATTGGTACAATAATAACCTTCTTTGCGCAAATATTCTGTAAACATTTTTACTCCATCCGGAACTATGGGAGAATAACTTGGAATTCCTATCTCTGGCTGATTTTCAGTTGAATAAGCGTTATAAGTGCGCATATTGTGAGTACCTAATGTGGTGGGGTACATCCCGGTAATAATTGCACTTCTGGCAGGGGCACAAACCGGTACCGGCGTATAGGCATTGGTAAAAACGACGCCATCCAAAGCAAGTGACTCAATATATGGCAGTACGATGGTACTATCACCGTACATCGGAAAAAAGTCGGGCGATTGATCCTCGGCTACCAACCAAATAATGTTTGGCCTATTTTTGACCTCACTTTGTATTTCATTATTCTTACAACCAGTTCCAAAAGCAAAGAATAAAAAACACCAATAGTATGATCTATTTATTAATCTCAAAGGCTTTCAAGAAATTTAAGACTTTGAGGGACCTGTTCTACGACCCTGGAGCACTCATCTTCAATGAACATATATTCAACGACACCCAGTTCTTTGGCGCGTTTTACCACACCGGCAATATCTACTTGTCCCGTTCCCAGTGCTACGTTGGTCTCAACATCTTCATGCCCTGTATCATTGCCTTTTATCCCATGTTCCATATCCTTAAGATGTAGCAATACAACTTTATCAGGATAGCGATTCATAAGTTCAAGAGGATCTCCCCCACCATGATGCACCCAATATACATCCATTTCAAAAGCAAAATGAGTTGCATTTTTTGCCATATAATCAAATAGAGTGCCATCCTCATAAGGCCTGAATTCATAACCATGAGCATGATAAGCCAGTGTAATCCCTTCTTCTTTTAGTCGTTTCCCCGCTTTATTAAATACAGCGGTAGCCTCCTTTGTTTTAGCAATATCGAAGGTGTTTCCATCGTGTGAAATCCATGCACACATTACATATTTGGCACCAAAAGTTTTGGCGTTTTGAACGACCTTCTCAATATCATTCTGCAGGTCCTCATACCCCGCACCTACACTAACCATTTCCAGACCATTGTCTTTGAGTAATTTCTTATATTCGTCCATTGGAAGTCCATAACTACCACCACCTTCTATTTTGGTAATACCCCACTCATTAACTAGTTTAAGGGTTCCCTGAACATCAGTTTTAAACTGATTTCTTAGACTGTACAACTGTAATCCGACTTCCTGAGCAACAATCTGATAAGTGCCAAACAGACTACATAAAATTGCCAATCCCAGAATTGAAATATTATTTTTTTTCTTCATGTTATTTAATTTTATCTAAGTTAATAAATTTCCTTCATCATCCCATTCTGCAATTATGCCACGCTTACTTTGATCCACACATTTGACCAGCCATTCTTCGTCATAAGCCAAACCATGCTGTTCAAGGACATCTTCTGGAACACCATCCCAAACGTTTGGCATATTTCCTTTATATCCCAGATCCTCAATACCTATTTTAGAGGTATAATATCCGGTGAGTGTTAAATTCCGCATTAAAGAGAAAAATTGTATTTCCAGAGGTTGCTCATCCATGGGAATGTCGGAATCATAAAACGCTATTGAATCCAGAATTTGTTTTTGTTGATCTTCAGAAGCCGACTTAAAATCCTTGCCAAAATCAGTATTACTTTTATGATCGAGCCACATAAGGCCTCCCCGTAAATCTGTTTGTAATTTAGGGACATCTTTCGCCAGAAATTCAATAAAATCAGGTACCCCGGCATCTGTAGCTCCCCCAAATGTATCATTCGGAGGCATTATTAGATTACTCAGAATCACAATAGTAGCTAATTCGTGCTCATTAAAAAACTGTTCAGAATTTAATTTCTCAATAAGTTCTTTCTCTTCCGGAGTCCTCCCAAAGTGATTTTCATCTGATTTAAGTGCAGCTATTTCCTCAGTGCTTGCTGATTCGGGTTTACAACCATGAACAACCAGCCCGCCCGCAACGGTTCCAAGTAAGATTGATTTAATACTCTTCCTTCTATCCATTTTTTAGATATTTTGCTGTTTTAGCTGTTCTACAATATAGTCAGATGCACGCCATGACAAGGCCAGGATTGTCCAGGTGCAGTTTTTATCACCTTGCGAAACAAAAGGACCGGCATCAGTTATAAAAACATTGTTGACATCATGCAACTGTTGATATTTATTTACCACCGACTTTTTTGGGTCATCACCCATTCTGGTGGTTCCTACTTCATGAATAATTCTACCCGGAGCCAGAAGGCCATAATCTTCTTCCTTTGAAGGTGAATCACCCAGAACTTCTCCTCCCATATTATGAATGAGTTCTTTAAATGTGGACTGCATATGCTTCGCCTGATTTCTTTCAAAATCTGACCATCTATAATTGAAACGAAGTACCGGGATTCCGAATTGATCTACAGTAGTAGGATCTATTTCACAATAGTTATCTTCTTTTGCAACAGCCTCCCCCCGACCTCCAAAACCCAGGACAGAGCCGTAATATTTTTTAACGTCTTTGCGCAGACTTTCGCCATAACCTCCGGTTGGTAGGTTAAAAAATTTATTAAACTCATTTGGATTAAACCCAAAGCCATAATTAGGCATACCCATTCCTCCCCAGACCTCGATATGGTAACCCCGGGGGAAATCCAAATTCTTGTTATCAAGCCACCAGGGTGTATAAACATGCATTCCGCCTACACCGTCTTCATTGTAAACTTCCCGATTCATCAGACCAGGGATAAATCCGGCCAGGCTGCTTCCGGTAGAGTCATGAAGATACTTCCCCACAACATTACTGCTGTTTCCAAGCCCATTAGGATGCTGTTTGCTTTTTGAATTCAGGAGAATCCGTGCAGAACTACAGGCAGAAGCCGCTAATACTACTACCTTTCCTTTTAGCTGGTACTCTTTGCGGTCGTCCTTATTAATATATGAGACCCCTGTTGCTTTTCCTTCTTCATTGGTAGTTACTTCGCGTACCACAGAATTTACATAAAGGTCTACCTGACCTCCACTTTTTTGAGCTGGGAAAATTAAACAGGAACCTGCCGAAAAATCAGCATATACCTGGCAAGAACGAGAACATTGGCCACAATAAAAACAAACCCCTCGATCGTTGTTTATTTTTTTTGTAAGCATTGACATTCTGGAAGGAATAACCGGAATATTGGATTTACGCGCACCTTTAATATACATAAGCTCATGAAGTCTCGGTTTTGGTGGCGGCAGAAAAAATCCATCCGGATCATTAGGAAGTCCTTCGTTAGTGCCGAAGACCCCAATAAGTTTGTCTACCTTATCGTAATATGGTTTTACATCCTCATAACCAATGGGCCAATTGTCACCAAGACCATCTATATCTTTATGCTTAAAATCCTTAGGACCAAAACGCAATGAAATTCTTCCCCAGTGATTGGTTCTGCCTCCCAGCATATGCGATCTGTACCAGTAAAACTCAGTGCCTTCTTCACGTGTATAGGGTTCGCCTTCTATTTCCCAACCACCGTACGCCATGTCAAATTCTCCAAAATCTCTTGTAGTATTGGCACCTCTGCGCGGTGATTCATATGGCCATTTTAACTGTGTCATTTGTTCGGGATCTGCAGGATCAAAAAAAGGTCCTGCTTCAACAACGGCAATTTTTAGCCCAGCGTCGGCCAAGACTTTGGCCGACATGCCTCCACCGGCACCGGAACCAACTATTATTGCATCATATATAGTTGGTGATTCTTTTATTTGCATAGGCCATTTTTAATTAATTACAGTCCTCTTAATCAGATAATAAAAAGCTCAATTTACATCAATTTAATTCAAATATTTTGCAGCCCGGACAGTATGGTAGAAATGTACAAGAAATTGACAATTTAGTGTAAGTAGATAGTTAAATAAAACCTTCCGGCAATACTAAAAAATTTTATGAAGTTATAATACTCTGCGAATACCAGAAAAATCCTGTCTATACTGAGTAGGCGTACTGCCTTTATTCTTTCTAAAAACCCGGTTAAAATTTGCAATACTGTTAAAGCCACACATAAAAGCTATTTCCGATATACTCAAATCTCTTTCTATTAACCATTTGGAAGCATAACCAATACGAATATCATTAACATATTCTACAAATGTCTTTCCGGTGCACTTCTTAATAAATCTATTAAATGAAACACTACTCATATTCATTATGTCTGCAACTTCCTGAAGAGTCATTTTTGATGAATAATTATCCTGAACATGATCATATAATGTTTTGAGTTTATTATTATGTTCAAAGTTTTCCAGATGAATCGTAGTCGTAGACAGCAACCGTTGATTTCTTGACGTTGCCAGGTCATACAATATTGAAAAAAGTTCCATAAAATAATCAATTCCGCCTAGTTTTGATACTTTCAAAATTCTTGGCAACATATTACGAGTTACTTCTTCAGAAAAAAGAATTCCATGAGCTGATTTATCAAACAAGTCTTTTAAGGGCTTCATAATTCTACGGCCAAGAAAAGCAGAATTGAAGAGATCATTATGAAATTGAATCGTTATTTCATGTATGTTTTTTTTGGTACACTGATGTTGTTCCCATCCATGAAAAATATTAGAGCCCACCAGGACTAATTCAAGATCTTCAATTTCTTCTATGCTGTCACCAACAATTCTACGGACTCCTTTGCCATTGGATATTAAATTCAGTTCTAATTCCGGATGAAAGTGCAAGGGATAATCAAAAAAATCCTTCACTCTGTCAAAAACCAGAAAACTGTCTTCATTGGAAAGAGGTGTGATCTCACGATGAATTTTTTTTAATAATTCCATTATTCAATGCTAGATCTGTTGTTATAATTCATTGATATGATAAAATAATACCAGAACAATATTAACAAATATTTTAGATTTGAACCAGAATTTGGTAATTGAAGGGTGTATATTTTTATAAATATGCAGTCAAGTGCCCTTATTTTTATTAATTCCAACATATTTGAATATTCTTTTTTTTAAGATACACCATAGTATGCTAAAGGGTATAGATATTGCAATAATCCTATTATATCTTTTAGCCACTGTATTTATTGGTCTTATACTCCGTAAAAGGGCTCAAAGAAGCAAAGATGATTATTTACTCGGTGGGAAATCCCTGCCCTGGTATATGCTCGGTCTTTCTAATGCCTCAGGGATGTTTGATATTTCTGGCACCATGTGGTTGGTTACCTTAACATTTGTATACGGTTTAAAAAGCATTTGGATACCCTGGCTATGGCCGGTGTTCAATCAGATATTTCTAATGGTCTATCTAAGCGCATGGCTGCGTCGTTCCAATGTCACAACAGGGGCCGAATGGATTTTATTCAGATTTGGTGAAGGTAGAGGTGGCAGATTATCGCACACCGTTGTGGTGGCCTTTGCAATTATTAGTTGCCTTGGTTTTCTCGCCTATGGCTTTATTGGCCTTGGAAAGTTTGTTGAAATATTCATTCCCTGGGAAATTGTTAGTGCCTATATTCCTTTCGATGTCCCGCTGGAATATGTCCCTCATTTCTATGGGACTGTTTTTACCATGTTCGCTGTATTTTATTCAGTGCTTGGTGGTATGTCTGGTATCGTTTGGGCAGATCTTTTACAATTTACAATAATGACCATTTCCTCCTTTGCAATAGCTTTTATAGCCTGGCAGGCAATGGGTTCAAATACCCTGAATGTTCCTGAGGGCTGGATGGATCCCTTTTTTGGATGGACCCTGGATATAGACTGGACCAGCCTTATTGCAGAGGTAAACGATAAAATTGCTTCAGACGGCTATACATTATTTGGCTTATTTTTTATGTTGGTTGTTTTCAAAGGTATTCTGGCCAGTATCGCAGGTCCTGCACCAAATTATGATATGCAGAAAATCCTATCCACTAAATCTCCAAAGGAAGCCGCTAAAATGAGTGGATTTGTATCTATTGTCCTTATGCCTACCAGATATCTAATGATTGGAGGTTTTGCCATATTGGGTATCCTTTTTTATGATCAGCTGGATCTACAACGTGCCGGAATTATCGATTTTGAAAATATTCTTCCCTCGGCAATAAACAAATTTGTTCCTGTTGGTTTAATGGGTCTTTTGCTGGCTGGCTTATTGGCGGCATTTATGTCCACTTTTGCGGGAACCCTAAATGCGGCTCAGGCCTATATTGTAAATGATGTTTATTTAAGATATAAGAAAGATGCAAAACCGAAACAGGTAAAATGGATGAACTATGGCAGTGGAATACTGGTTGTGGTAGTAAGTATTGTTCTGGGTTTTTTCGTAGAAGATGTGAATTCTGTTTTACAATGGATAGTTTCTGCCTTGTGGGGAGGTTATGTGGTTTCTAATACTTTAAAGTGGCACTGGTGGCGATTTAACGGTTACGGTTATTTTTGGGGAATGCTATCGGGGCTTATACCTGCGATTATTTTTCCACTCGTATTTAAAGAGACACTGGAACTTTATCTTTTCCCTCTGTTCTTAATAATTACCACCCTCGGCTGTATAATTGGAACTTATATGGGGCCACCTACTAATGAAGCCACTCTAATTAACTTTTATAAAAAGACCAGGCCATGGGGTTTTTGGAAACCTATACAAGATAAAGTTATAGCTCAGGATCCCGATTTCAGGAAAAATAAAATGTTCAAAATGGACATGTTCAATATTTTTATTGGAACCGCCGCTCAGACACTTTTGGTAATTATTCCTATATATTTAATCCTAAGAGAATATACGTCACTTTGGATTTCTCTTGGAATTTTTGCTGTTTGCGGTTTTCTGCTTAAAAAATTCTGGTGGGATAAATTAGATGAACAAATGTAGAGCAATGCAAACAGCCAGGCTAAGAATCCAATAACGGATTTTGAATTATGAGACGCTTATGAGAAATCATCAGCAACTTATAAATAAACCTAATTATGAAATTCCAGAAAATAGCGGGATAATTTCCAGATATAAAAACCCTTGTAGCTACGACGTCTATAAGTATTTTGATCGACTATTGTAAAAATACTCCTTCAGATAAGTTGTCGACCAATGAATCTGTAAAAAACATATTAAACTTAATTGAAATGAACGAATTACAGAATTAAAAATAGTTTCCCCAACCTGCGCTTGGTTTTTTTGAATTAGCCCGGCGTTTCCCGTTTCTGACTGGCAAATCAAAGGGGAACGGTTGCAATTATGATGCCCTTAATAGTAAGGAAGTATCAGTAGGGTAGAAAGCAATGCCTTTTGGTTAAACCCAAAAGGTGTTGTTTTATTAAAGAAAGTAGTGTTATTCTTTTATAGTAGTGATGGTCAATTGTAATAAATAAAAATTAACAAAATGTTAATAATTCATTATTTGAGAACTAATTGACAAAATATTGTCATTATTCTTAACATTAATCACATTAATTTGCTTAATATTATCAAAAATTTATGGTTTTTTTTAACATTTACCGAAATCGTTTTCGGTTTAAATGGTGATAAAACCATGATACTCAATTAATTATAGCTAACTAAACAACAAACGATTATGATTTTAAAAAGTGATTATCACTCGTTAAAATCTTGTGCTGGCAAAATTAACAAGTCCAGTGTCAAGTTTTTTTCATTACTTATGGGTCTTGTTTGTTCGTTTGCTCTCGCAGCACCGACAACAAGTCTCGAAACAGTAACAACGATTGAAGCGTTTCAAAATGACGTCAGAGGAACGATTACAGACGCCGATGGGATACCTCTTCCAGGCGCCAACGTATTAATCAAAGGAACTAGCACTGGTGTCGCTGCTGATTTTGATGGTAATTATGCCATCCAGGCCAGTGCCGGGGATGTCCTTGTGTTTTCTTACACAGGTTACAACTCTTTTGAGGTGACCGTAGCGGATTCCACTATAATAAATGTAGTTCTTGAAGAAGGACTTGCGTTGGACGAAGTTATAGTAACTGGGTATACCACTGAATCAAAGCGGGAAACCACAGCTGCTGTATCTATCGTAAGTGCTGAAGAATTGGCAGCAATTCCTTCAGGAAACGTAGAACAACAATTAGCAGGTAGGGTTGCCGGTGTTACCGTAATTACTAACGGTCAGCCAGGTACTCAAAGCCAGGTAAGGGTTCGTGGTTATGGTGGCTTTGGTGGTAATGAGCCACTATATGTAGTAGATGGGGTGCCCACTCAAAGCGTAGCTTTCTTAAGCCCGGACGACATTGCTACAACCACAGTACTTAAAGACGCTGCCGCTGCATCCATTTATGGGGCCAGAGCAGCCAACGGTGTAATTGTTTATACCACTAAACAAGGTTCCCGCGGTGATAGAAAAACAAGGATTTCAATTGATATTAATAGTGGTGTGAGTGATCCTAACGTTGCAGGTTCACCAAAAATGTTGAATCCACAGGATATGGCAGATTATACAAATCTTGCCTATGAAAATAATGCTGCTGCAAACGGAACACCTGTTCAATATACGCATCCGCAATATGGTTCTAACGCAATACCAACTTTCCCTGATTATCTGCATGCAGATGGTCAGAATGGTGTTAATGCCGATCAGGTTGATCTGGCACAGATTCAGGCTAACTATGAAGCAGACCCTGAAAATGTGTTTTTAATAAGGCCAAACCTTGCAGGAACTAACTGGTACAGAGAAATTACCAGAATTGCGCCGCAGACTAGGATAGGCCTAGGGTTTGATGGGGGAAACGAGAATGGTCGTTTTTATATAGGATTGAGTTTGCAGTCTATAAGCGGTATTCTTTTGGCTAACGAGCAAAACCGGTATACGGCTCGTTTTAATTCAGAGTTTGATCTTGCATCCTGGTTAAGTATTGGTGAAAATCTGCAGGTTACCTATAATTCAGTTGTAGGGCAGTCAGGTGGTAACGGAGGGCAAGGAATTTCTAATGACGAGTCTGAAGTACTTTCTGCCTATCGTATGCCCACCATCATTCCGGTATTTGATGATTTTGGCAGTTACGCAAGTACAAGAGCAGCAGGTTTTAACAACCCGCGTACTCCTGTTCGGAGATTGGCTCAGGACAGAGGTGATGATAAGAATTTTTCTGTTAGTGCCTTTGGTAATCTTTATGCATTAATCAAACCTTTTGAAGGCTTTGTTTTCAAAAGTAGCATTGGCGGCTCATATTTCAATTTTAACAGCTTAGATTACAATTACAGGTATTTAGGAGACTCTGAACCACAAGCCAGTTACACTTTTGCTGAAAATTCCGGATATGGGTTCTCCTGGACATTTACCAATACCATTACCTATGAAAAACTATTCGCCAATAAACATAAACTAAAACTTTTTGCCGGGATTGAGGCCATTGAAGGGACAAATACTCCAACAACTCCATCTAAAGGAAGGATTATTAATGGTTCCGGTATTAACCCGTTCTCCACAGATTTAGACTTTGTAACACTTTCTGCAGTGCAGAGTCCGGTAGTTCAAAGTTTTATTAATACCGGTGTTAATTTTAGCTCATTATTCGGACAGGTAAACTACAATTATGATGAGAGGTATTATGTTTCTGCAGTAGTTAGGCGAGACGGTTCTTCTGTCTTTGGTGAAAACAACAGATATGGTACCTTTCCGGCATTCTCGGGTGCGTGGAGGATTATTGGTGAATCATTCATGGATAACCAAAACTTCTTCCAGGATTTAAAAGTCCGTGTTGGCTGGGGGCAAATGGGTAACTCTAATAATGTAGCCCCTGCAAACCAGTTTTCTTTAGCGGCTTCTGCATTGGATAATACCTTTTATCCCATACAAGGGCAAAGTAGTGGTGCCGATGAAGGTTTTGCTACCAGCCGTATTGGGAATCCGGACGCTAAATGGGAAACCAGTACTACATTCAACATTGGTTTTGATGCTACAATTATTGACAACCATTTAGACATCGAATTTGACTGGTGGCAAAAAGATACAGAAGATCTGTTATTCGTTGTGCCTTTGGCAGGTGTAACCGGTAATTTCGCTAGTGCGCCATCTAGAAACGTGGGAAAAATGGAAAACCGGGGAATTGATCTACGGGTTGTTTATAAAGGAAATTTCAGCGAAGATTTTACTTTTGAATTTGCCATTAATAACACGTTCCTTAAGAACGAAGTGATTGAATTTGCACCGGGGATCGACTTTTTAGACGTAGGTGGTCAAAGAGGAATAAATCCAACAAGGAACCAGGTTGGTAAGCCATTATCTTCCTTTTTTGGATACGACGTTATAGGATACTTTGAAAGCGATGCTGATGTTGCAAGTTCTCCTTCTCAAGACGGTGCCGGTACAGGTAGATTTAAATATAGAGACGTGGACGGAGATGGTGCAATTACGCCGGATGACAGGACCTATATTGGCGATCCTGTAGCTAATTACAGTGGTGGGGCAACCATAGATTTAAAATATAAGGATATAAGAATGGAGATGTTCTGGAACTGGTCTACCGGATTAGAGATATTTAATCAATCTAAATGGTTTAGAGATTTCTTTGGTACTTTTGAAGGTTCTGCAAAGGGTGTTGCAGCATTTAAATCCTGGACTCCTGAATTAGGTAACAGTGCAGCTGCCCCTATCTGGGAAAGCGCATCTAACATTAGTACCAGTGGAGCTGCCAATTCCTGGTATGTAGAAGACGGTAGTTATGCCAGACTTCAGAGACTTGCGTTTATCTATTCCTTTAGTGACCTCATCAAAAACTCCAACACACTTAGCAAATTTGAAGTAGGGATTTCTACCAATAATATCTGGACCATTTCTGGCTATAGCGGCTTAGACCCTGTTGTTGGTGGAGATGCTGATGTCAACTTTGGTGTTGATGTAGGTAACTATCCTGTTACACCGTCTTATTTGATAAATGTTAATATTGGACTCTAAGACCTTGATTATGAATTATAATGATAAAATTTTAATTATATTTGAAAAAAAAAGTTATGATGACAATTAAAAAAGTTAAACAATTCGGAGTTTTCGTCATGTGCGCCCTGGTTTTGGGCATCTCATGCAGCGATGAATTTTTGGAAGTACCACCGGCCGGCTCATTGGGTGATGCCCAGTTAGGTACAGCAGATGGTATAGAAGCCCTTCTTATTGGGACTTATGCTGCATTGAATGGAGTATTTGGAAACAGGTTTGAAGGACCAAACCATTGGATTACCGGTTCTATTATGGGCGGCGAAGCCAATAAAGGAACAGATGCCGGGGATTATTCAACTATTAACCCTATCCAGCGTTATGAAACAGATCCCACGAGTGGGGATTTGAATAACCTGTGGCGTGGTCGTTATGAAGGAATTGCAAGAGCTAATAGAGTGCTTGCAACTATTGCTGCTAACCCGGACGCTCTGATAGCAGCGGATGCAGCCAGAATTAGTGGTGAAGCGCGGATGTTACGTGGTCATTTTTATTTTGATCTTCAAAAGCATTTCGGCAGCATCCCGGTTTTTGATGAAACTGTTCCCGCAGAGGAAATTATTCTTATTCCAAATAGTGGGAATGCCTGGGCGCAAATAGAAGCAGATTTCCAGTATGCGTATGATAATTTACCTGCGGTAACTGATGCCGGCCGGGTAAATAAATGGGCAGCTGCAGCTTACATGGGCAAAGCTAAATTATTCCAAGGCAAGTTTTCGGAAGCAATAACATGGTTTGATGATGTTATTGCAAATGGAGTTACTTCCAATGGTTTGGCCTATGCATTATTAGATGATTATTCTCAAATATACAATGCGGAAAATGACAACCATGCAGAAAGTGTAATGGATGTTGAATCTGCTAATAATACGGGAAGTGTTCAAAATGCAAATGCTTTTGATGATTTAAACTATCCGTACAATACAGGTCCTGACGGTCCTGGTAACTGCTGTGGATTTTTCCAGCCCAGTATTTCTTTGGCTAATGCCTTTAGAACACAGGCAAATGGATTGCCATTGTTAGACGAGTCTTATAATGATCCTGCCAACGCAGTAGATAATAACTTTTTCTGGGTCGTTGTTGACGGAAATGATGAATCTACTTTTGTAGAAGATTCAGGCCCGTTAGATCCTCGAATTGATCATTCAATAGGAAGAATTGGTATTCCATATTTAGATTGGATAGATTTTCCAGGATCTGCGTGGATCAGAAGTTTCCCTTATGCTGGTCCTTATTCTCCTAAAAAGTATATCTATTACAAAACTCAGGAGAACACTTTTACAGATGGTAGTTCATGGACTCGTGGTTATGCCACTATGAATTATACTATTATACGATATGCCGATGTACTTCTTATGGCTGCTGAAGCAGAAATTGAAGCAGGATCACTTGCTAAGGCATTGGATTATGTAAATCAGGTACGACGAAGAGCTGCCCTTTCTGAGCATTGGGTTAAAAAATCAGATGGTTCTGGCGACAATGCCGCAAACTACAATATCTCTGAATACACAGCTGCAGACTTTGCCTCTCAGGATGCTGCAAGAACCGCAGTTCGTTTTGAAAGAAAGCTTGAACTTTCTGGCGAAGGACACCGTTTCTTTGACCTGGTACGTTGGGGTATTGCTGCTGAGACATTAAATACATATCTAGCATATGAAGGTCAATTCCTTGTTACCAAATTTGGTGGAGCGAGCTTCACAGCTGGTAAAAGTGAGCTTTATCCTATTCCACAAGCGCAAATAGATATTCAAGGCTCTGATGTTTTATCTCAGAATCCTGGATACTAATACTATTGTAACTATATTTTTAAAAGGCCGCTGAATAGCGGCCTTTTTATTTGTTCATGTGACAAGGTTCTTGCATTTTTGTATGTTGATTTAAAATAGATCTAATGAAAATGAAATTCGTTATAGCGGCAATTGGCTTACTCTCACTGCTAATTACCAGCTGCGATAAGGCGGAAAAAAATACGGTTCTTTTCAGAAGTGTACCTCCTCAAAATTCAGGATTGAATTTTACTAATGAACTAACTGAAAATGATTCAATAAATATCCTGGATAATGAATTTGTCTATAATGGTTCTGGTGTGGCACTGGGAGACCTGGATGGTGATGGATTAGACGATATTTTCCTCACAGGTAATCAGGTAGATAATAGCTTGTTCCTCAATAAAGGACAATTAAAATTTATTGATGTCTCCACAACTGCTAAGATTAATAAACCAGATTTTCTGCTATGGTCCTCAGGGGTATCTATTATAGATATTAATCTTGATGGCAAACAGGATATTTATATTTGTAATACATTTTACAAAACCCCGGATAGAAGAAGGAACCTCTTATACATCAATCAGGGTAATAATGATAGCGGCACTCCCTTATTCAAAGAAATGGCTGAGGATTACGGAATTGCAGACACCACTTACTCTTCTCATGCTCAGTTTTTTGATTACGATAACGATGGTGACCTGGATCTTTTTATTGGAGTGAACAGGATTGAAGGCATAAACCCAAGCCAGTTTAGTCCATTGGAAGACGACGGAACATCCCTTAGCCGCGACAGGCTTTTTAAAAATGAGTGGAATGACACCTTGGATCACCCTGTATTCAAAGATGTTTCAGAAGAAGCCGGAATTCGCTTTCATGGATATAGTCATAGTACTTTAATCCATGATTTCAACAAAGATGGCTGGATGGACATTTATGTAGCGAATGATTTCCTTAGTAATGATCTAATTTATATCAATAATCAGGATGGTACATACACCAACAGGGCCGGAGATATATTTAAGCATTTTAGCCTTTCTTCCATGGGTAGCGATATTGCAGATGTGAACAATAACGGACATATGGATATTTTTACTTCAGAGATGCAGCCCTATTACAACAAGCGAAAGAAGTTATTTCAGGGGCCCAGTAGTTATCAAAAAGAAATTTTTACTAAAAAGTATAAATACGCATCCCAGTATACCAGAAACACACTACAACTAAATCTTGGTGTAAATCCGGAAACAGGGCTTCCTATATTTGGAGACACAGGTATGTTTGCCGGGATCCAGGAAACGGATTGGAGTTGGGCACCTCTTTTCGCCGATTACGACAATGACGGCTGGCAGGATCTGTTTATTACCAATGGATTTCCAAAAGATGTGACAGATAGAGATTTCGGGGATTTCCGAATCACCGCCAGTAGACTGGTAAGCAAAGAAAAACTAATAGCTGCTATTCCTGAGATCAAAATTCCAAATTTCATGTTCCGAAATACAGGAGACTTAAATTTTGAGGATGTTACAGATTCCTGGGGCCTTAATTTTGGCACCTATTCTAATGGAGCGGCCTATGGAGATCTGGATAATGACGGGGATTTGGATTTAGTAATCAATAATATTAATGACCCTGTCCTGCTCATGGAAAACAGGCTTTCTCAAATTAATCCGGAAAGTCATTATTTACGGGTCAAATTAAAAGGTTCAGATAGAAACCCCGCTGGCTATGGGAGTGTCGTAGAAATTTACTCTGATGGTATGAGTCAGCAGCAGTCTATGATTTCCGGACGAGGTTATCTCTCCAAACCTGAAAGTGTATTTCATTTTGGGCTTGGTAATAAATCCTCAGTAGATTCTATAAAAATCATCTGGCCCGGCGGTGGGGTTCAAAAGTTGCAAACTCAGGAAGCAGACAGAGTGCTGCATATAGCTTATGATCCGGAACTACTGCAACCAACTTTAAAAAAGGATTCCTTATTTATCCCTTTACTAAAAGAAGTAGCGGAAAAGTATAATCTGGTATATGAAAGCAAGGATCATGACTTTATTGATTTTAATTTTCAACGCACACTACCACATAAGTTCTCTCAATATGGTCCTGCTCTTGCCGTGGGTGACATAAATAATGACGGCCTGGATGACATGTTTCTGAGTGGAAGTAGGAAATTCCCGGAGACCTGGTTTATACAACAAAAGGATGGCAGCTTTATTCAAGAGGAGGTTAATTACAAACATGCTAAAGAATTGGAAGAAGAAGATGCCGGTACCCTGCTCTTTGATGCCGACGGTGATAAGGATTTGGATTTATATATAGCCAGGGGATGCGCTCAGTATCCGCCGGGGGATATATTATACAAAGATATTCTGTTATTAAATGACGGAAATGGCAGGTTTTCTGAATCTGCTGAAGGTATCCCTGATATGAGGAGCAATTCATCCACAGTAAGAGCTGCAGATTATGACAGGGACGGAGACCTCGACCTTTTTATTGGAAGTAGAGTACTTCCTATGGCATATCCAAAAGCAGATCGTTCCTATATTCTGAGGAATGAAAGTTTGGAAGGTAATGTTCGTTTTGTTGATGTAACAGAGGAGGTCTCTCCGGAACTGGAATATCCTGGACTTATAAGTGATGCCTTATGGACCGATTTCAATGGCGATTACTGGCCCGATCTAATTTTAGCAGGAGAATGGATGCCTATTCGTTTCTTTGAGAACAGAAAAGGAATACTGCATGAAATAACAGATTCCAGCGGAATTCAAGACAATTTCGGCTGGTGGAACAGTCTGGCAGCTGCAGATCTGGATAATGATGGAGATACAGACTATGTGGCCGGCAATTTTGGTAAAAACATTTACTTTAAAGCCGATAAAGAAACGCCTGTGCGTTTATATGCAAAGGATCTGGATGATAATGGTATGATAGATCCTTTTATCTCCTATTATCTCAGAGATAGCGTGGGAATCAAGAAAGAATACCTTTATCATCCCTGGCAAGATGTTGTAAAACAATTTGTGGGAATTCGAAAAAGATTTAACTCCTTTGGAGAATTTGGTGAAGCCACTTTGCCGGAAGTTTTTCCCGATGACCTTTTGGATGATGCCATGAAACTTACATTTAATTATATGCAGACTTCGTGGATTGAAAATCTGGGAGATGGCAATTTCAAAAGTCATCCCTTGCCCATTGGAGCTCAACTTGCCCCCGTTTATGGGATTCTCATCCTAGATTTTAATAATGACAACTTATTGGATTTAGCATTGGTGGGGAATGATTTTGGTATGGAAGTACAGCAAGGCCCTGCCGATGCTTTTGTAGGTATGATGCTAAAGAATAAAGGGGATGGAAGTTTTGAAGCCGTATCTCTGGATGAGAGTCATTTCCTCGTCCCGGGCGATGCAAAAAGCCTCGTAAGATTGAGCTTAGCTAATAAAAAATCTATCCTGGTTGCTTCACAAAACAATGATTTTTTAAAAGTTTTTGAAACAACAACAAACCCGGCACCTAAGCTTATACCCCTGAATGCAGACGAAGTGAAGTGTGTCTTATATTTTAATAATAACCTCAGTCAGACTCAGGAACACTATTGGGGTTCCTCGTTTCAATCCCAATCCAGCCGTCAGGTAGAAGTAAACCAAAATGTTAATCGAGTACAATTCTTTGACAACAACGGCAAAGAAACTCGGACTCTTAGTTTTTAGTGTTCGTTTTTATGTTTAAAATCGCCAAAGCGGTATTTAACAGTTCGCTTTAAAGGAATATTCATCCCGTTTGTTTCTTCAAGCCAGTCATATATGGCAGAAGACATAGATTTTGCAATTTCCTGTTTGTCCGGATCTGCAATTAAATTGTACATTTCATCGGGGTCGTTCTGTAAATCATATAGTTCATTTCTATCCCATATTCCCTGATACTTAATGTATTTGTATTGATCTGTTCGCATGCCAAATACAGTTGGAGTCATTGGAAAATCGTACTCCCAGTAATATTCATAAAATATCTCTTTACGGGAAGCCAAATCTGAATTTCCGGTTAAAATGGGAATAAATGAAACCCCAGGCATGTTTTCAGGTTGTTTAACCCCTGCTTCAGCAAGTACAGTAGGTCCTATATCTATATTCTGTACCATTTGCTGGGGTACCTTACCGCCTTCAAACAATTCCGGACAACGCACCAGTAATGGAACTTTAACAGACTCTTCATAAAAATGCCTTTTATCGATTAGTCCGTGTTCACCCCAACTAAAACCGTTATCTCCCATATAAATAATTAGTGTAGATTCATCCAGTCCTTCCTTTTTCAGATATTCCATGACAGTCCCTACACTCTCGTCAACACCCAGAAGGGTTTCGCAATAATCTACGACCATTTCATATAAGTCCCGGTTAGAATGGTACATATAATCCACCCCATGCCAGCTGATACGTTGATCAGCTACCCATTGAGGCCATTTCAAATCACGGTATTTACCTGTTTTAGTCTGCTCATAGGTGGCAGGTAATTTTATCTTATTTCCTTTGTAGATGCCTTTATGTCTTTTAGCAGGTTGAAAACCAGCATGTACGGCTTTATGCGACAGGTAAAGAAAGAATGGTTTATTCTTATCTCTTTTATCCATCCAATCTACGGCGTGTTCTGTTAATAGATCTGTGATATAGGTAGAATCTTTATAAGCCACTCTCTCTCCATTAATATTTAAAGTGGGGTTATAATAGACTCCCTGCCCGGGAAAACTTTCCCAATGCGTAAAACCGGGTTGTGGCACATCACCATGGTCGCCCATATGCCATTTTCCGAAAAAGCCTGTTTGATAACCAGCTTTCTGTAAATACTCCGGAAAATAAGTCAGGTTCCCTGGATCTGGAGCCTGATTATCCACAATGGTATGATTGTGTGAAAACTGACCTGTTAAAATAGATGCCCGGCTCGGAGAGCAAAGGGAAGTAGTCACGAAAGTATTGGGCAAGTACGCCCCTTCTGCTGCCAGCTTATCCATATTTGGGGTTTGCAACCAGGGAACTTTACCCGTAAACCCCATATAGTCGTACCTGTGGTCATCTGTAAGAATAAAAATGACGTTACGAGGTTTTTGTTTTTGTACTGTACTTGAGTCGTTTTCAGTTATAGTATTTGCAAAAGCGGTTTCCGTACTCCCAGTAAGGGCGCAAACAGCAATTAAAGCGATAACAGTTTTTAGTATTCTCATAATATTGGTTTTTTTGATTCTTGTTCCAGAAAGCCCAGGATATAAGTTAAAGGGGCATTCCAGTTTAAACATATTTCATTGCTGGCATAACTATCCTCATGATCCACCCAACTTTTCATAGGGGCTGCATTTTCAGAATATGTTACCCCGGCAGCTATATCTTGTTTGCCAGCATTTGGACCTCCGGAGAGCAATCCCGGTACAGGATCTATAATCCCGTCAGCGGCACTTTGCCTGTGATGTATAAACATAGGGGGATTATCTCCAAAACCAGTCACAAAGCTATAGCCTACAGCGTTATTTCCCAATACATAATCAGCGGCTTGCCTAACGGCTGTTAAATATTCCGGTTTATTTTCCAGCCTGTAAGCCTGTGCAATAATCATTGCCGTATTCAGTACATCACTATTGGATCCCCATTGAAAATCATCAACACACTGAAAATAATCATTTGTATTTGTTATTTCAGTCATGGCATCAGCAGTATTCATAATTCCTTCACGTAATGTACCATAAAGTTCTTCAGGAACGAGTGATTTGTTTTCCAAAAGTGTAAATACCCCCATAAACCTCATAAATTTTGTCCAACCATCTCCGGGGCTATAATTAAAGTCGATATCTTCTTTTTTAAGATGTTCAAGGTAGCTGTTGTCAGAGGTAGTTACAAATAACTGTGAAGTAGCCCAAAAGAATTCATCATCAAAATTGGTGTCCCCATATTGACCGGTACTAATATCTTCCGGATTAACAAACTCAACCTGTGGATTTTCCAGAGACCAATTATAAGCCTTTTTAGCCGCCCGCAGGCATCTCTTGGCATATGCAGAATCATAAGGCATAAAAACTCGTGCAGCTTGCGCGGCAGCACCTGCAAAATCCAGACTGGCGGCGGTACCTTTACCCACAATATATCGTTGATTTGTTGCCTCATGGGGCATTACCATACCTTCAAAATTTTTAGTAGTCAGTTTGTGAAACATACCTCCGTCTTCGTCTTGCATAGTTAATACCCAGTCCATTTCATATTTCAGCTCATCCAAATAATCACTGAGGGCGTTACCACTTTCTGGTATATTTAAATCTCCATCAGCTACACTATTTGGATATTGCTCCTCCAGTAAAAAGAACTGCCCTAACGGAAAGGAAGCATTGACTATATATTTATTATAATCGCCGGCATCATACCAGCCCTTGGGCGAGTTCAAACTACCGGTTTGTCTACTACTGGAGGGATGATACAAAACGGAATCATCCGGATGCCCTGAGGCTCTGTTCCATTGGTAAGCATGTTTTTCATCCAGTGCCATCCCGGCTCTTTGAAAGTACAATCCCTTTATTGATCCCAGAAAAACCGGAAGTAACACATGTTCCTTTATTTCAAAAGGAAAAGAAAATCCAACTTCTTTAATATAAATATGATAAGATCCTGTCTCTGTAATTTCACTAAAATCAGCTATACGAACTATTTCTCCCGCCATTTTCCAGTCTAATGATTCTGAGAGTTCGCCGGAAAAAACAGTATCACCAGATTCGCTATCAACAATACTGAATTTTCCATTTTCTAATTCAGTAACCACCACCGCTTTTTTTGCTGCATCGGGATAATAACCAATTTGGTTTAATCTAATTTGAGTGCTAAATGGTTCAGTAATGACAGGAGTAGCTTCTTTACAACTTACACTGAATAACAAAACAATTCCTCCATACAGACAAATCAACTTGCTCATAGTATTCAAATTTTATGATTATTCCTTATTCTAATTCCACTTAAATAATATTACTACAAATCTTCTGCTCCAACCAATTCCTCAATAGGTTTTCCACGCCACCAGGTTGCCAAACTGGAACCGGTAATATTCATCATGGGCCCGAAGACAGCTGGTGCCAGACCCATTGTGGCCACGCGTCCCATTTCCAAAGCAATACCAGAGGCTAGTCCGGCGTTTTGCATGCCAACTTCAAATGCAACTGTACGAGCAGACTTCCTATCAAGGCCAAATATTCTGCTTCCCCAGTATCCGAAGAAATAGCCAATTAAATTATGTAAAATTACTGCCACTATCAAAAGTAATCCAAGTGTTAGGAGTGAATCCCTTCCTGCAGCGGTTATAATAGTAATGATTATTGCAATTCCTGCCATAGAGACCACCGGCATTGCTTTATCGAGCCATTTAAATCTCCCATGCGCAAATCTATTAAACACTAGTCCGGCGATGATTGGTATAATAACGATTTTTACAATACTCCAAAGCATTCCCAGAAAGTCTATTGGCACCAGTTGATTCGCTAAAATTTTCATCAGCAAAGGCGTAAATAGTGGTGCAAGCAGGGTAGCTACGGCAGTTAACGAAAGTGAAAGAGCAAGGTTCGCGCCAGAAATATAGGCCATTACATTAGATGCCAGGCCACTGGGTGAGCTACCCACCAAAATAATTCCCGCTGCTATTTCGGGAGGAAAACCAAAGGCAGAAGCCAAGCCATAACCCACAAAAGGCATAATCGTAAACTGACACACAATACCAACCAAAACACCTTTAGGCATTTTTACAACTCCCTTAAAATCCTGAAGACTCATTGCAGTCCCCATTCCAAACATGATAATCATCAATAAAGGAACAATCAGTTTTTTTAGATCGAAGCTTCCTGCTTTGGAAAAAAACTCAGGATAGAACATAGAAGCAGTCACTGCTGCAAATATTAATATGGTAAAAGAAAAACCTTTCAATAAATCAACATTTCGTATCGCCAGAGCTAACAATAGAAAAAAAAGTATCAAAAAAGGACCCAGCTTATTAAAATCACCCAAAATCCAAAATACAAGTGCCAGTATCCCCGAACTGATGGCTAATCCTGATATTATTTGTCTATACATCAAACCTCTTGTTTTTCCTCAATAAAAATATTATGTATTTAGCGAGGAATCAGTACAATATATCTTAAACTTTAATGATTAGTATCGTAATGATGAATTATTCTACTGTCCTTTTTTGCCTCATAAACCATTCATACAATTCTTCGGTATTATACGCCTGAACCCATGCATTATGCCCTACTCCATCATATTTGGTAAATGTTACATCATAGTCCATTTCCTCTAACTTGTTTACCATATTCTGAGATTCGGAAATAGGAATGGATTTATCTTCAGTTCCATGAAAAACCCATATCGGCATATTTTTATTAATCCAGGCTGCATAGGGCACTGGGGTCATACCGCATACGACCGCAAGGGCCGCAAATTTATTCGGGTATTGAACAGCAAGTTCCCAGGCAGCACCCCCACCCCTGCTTAAACCGGTAAGATAAATTCTGTCGACATCTACTCTATTTGTCTCTATTATGGTATCCAATAATTGCATTACCGCTCTGGTATTCCACCATTTTCTCTTATATGGATTTTGAGGGGCCAGTATTAAAAAAGGGAATTCCTTTCCTTCTGCTAAAAGCTTAGGCGGACCATTAGTTTTGAGATCTTCCAGGGTGCCTCCTGCTTCTCCACCCCCATGTAAAAATAAAAGGAGCGGAAATTTTTCGTTTGTAGCCTCTTCATATTCCTTTGGATAATACAGGTAATATTGCAAATTCTCAACTGAAACCGTTTCTTTTTCATCAGCGATCAATTGGGACTGCGCAGAACAGGACTGAATAGAAAGCAGATATAGTATAATTGTTGCTCGTTTGATAAAAGAAGAGATTCTTTCCATTTTTAGTATTGTTGTTCAGTTCAAGGTTTCATTGCAAAAAATAGCTAAAACGATTAAATGGTCAATTGAAATTATATGAAATCCTGAAATTAGTTAAATTAATTTGTTCGAAGCGTATAAAAAACTGGGGGTTTATCCTTCTGGAATTTTAATAATCTAAGAAAGTTTGAAATGTGAATTTTATCATTTAAAAATTCGATAAAAAAGTTGCGTTCCAGGATATGAAGAATTACATTTGCATCCGCATTTTATAATGCACGTTCATTTAAAAAATACAGGAGAGGTGCCGGAGTGGTAACGGAGCAGATTGCTAATCTGTCGACGCGCAAGTGTCGCCTGGGTTCGAGTCCCAGTCTCTCCGCTTTTGCCAGCCTTTTTCCGCCTTAGGCGGAACCGGCGGGCTGCAGCGGACACGTCCGCCAAAAGTTCATAATGGCACGCCAGTTGCGCTTTGGAAATTGAAATATTGAGAATTACACAATTCGGGGTGTAGTCACACAATTTGCTATTTTCAAAAGCTCAAGAGGGATAAACTCCGCCCGGTTCCCGATCTACCTGATAACATTTGGTAGTTATTTGGAATTTGGTACTTGAAATATTGGAATTTACACCACTCGGGGTGTAGTCCCAGAATTCGCTTTATATTTAAAGCTCATGAGGGATAGACTCTGCCTGGTTATCGTGTCACGCCATAGGCGTGAAGGTCGAAAAGGTTCTTAACATATTGCTTGGCAGGTTTCATTCCTGTAAAAATACACCACTCGGGGTGTAGCGTAGCCCGGTTATCGCGCCTGCTTTGGGAGCAGGAGGTCGCAGGTTCGAATCCTGCCACCCCGACTAACTGTTAATCAGTTATTTAAGTCAGTTTGAACATTGTTTCAGGCTGACTTTTTTCTTTCCAGATAAAGGATACTTGGATAATATAGAACACACGAGTAATGCTTTATTCTATCTTCAAAATTTCGCAAAAAAATATAAAGGGGAAAATAATTATAAAGACGAACTTGCAGTTACAGATAAAAATTTAATTACAGCGAATGGAATT
>CAZHWD010000095.1:0-12806 GCA_964536335.1 uncultured Eudoraea sp.
GAAAAATGGAAGACTATAATAAGACAGCCTTATAAATGAGAATGACTACTACATAAATTCAATTCATTTGTTTTTCTGCTCCTTTTTGGCAGCTTTTTGTTCCTCTTTGGCCATTTTCTTGTAATAACCCCGGGTTAAAAAACTATGTTTAAAAGCCTCCATATTCTCATTAAACCGGGCTGTACCTTCTTCTATGTTTTTCATAATAGCTTCCAGCCGTTTGACCAAAACAGTGTCTTTGGTTAAGTAATTTAAAGCTCCTTTACCCTCCGTAATACCCGTGATCACATTATCCAAATTAGCCGTTAACTTCTGCATCTTGTCGCTGGACGATTCAAGATTATGTATAATTTGTTTTATTTCAAGTCCGGCCAGAGAGTCGCGCAATAAGACCCCAATTACAGAATTCTCAGAGTTCGCTGCGTTAACAAATCTGTTCAATTCCTCCAACGTATAATTGGCACCTGCACTTGCCAGTTTCAGATTCAAGATAGTCTGTTCAAGATTTTGCGCCATTAGGGTATCATTAAGTAGTAGGCCTAATGTCCCTTCTCCTTTAGTAAGTGCTGCAGTTACTTTTAACAAATCGGCCGTAAGAAGTGCTGCATTTTCAGAAGTTACATTTAAAGTGCTCATCATATCTTCTGCGCCAATACGACTATAAGAAACAATTTCATCTCCAGACTTTATCATTGCTCCCATTCCACTTCCGGGAACAATATTTACAATCATGCTGCCCACTAAGCCATCAGAGCCAATAGTAGCTATAGCGTCGTTTTTAATGTGCTCCAGCATATTTTCCTGAATGATCATTACTACATCTATAGTAGAGTCATTTTCCATTTCTATGTCTTTTACGGTACCAACACTTATCCCTGAGTAACGCACATTATTGCCTTTTTCCAAGCCATTTACATTTTTAAAAACGGCATGGATCGTAAAAGTGTTACCAAACATATTTTGTCTGTTTCCTATCACATAGGCTGCAATTACCAGCAATGCCGTTCCCAGGATAACAAAAATGCCCAATCTTAGTTTTTCCAGGCTTGTTTTTTCCATATCGTTATTTTTTAAAAAATGCTTCTACCTTAGGGTCCTTAGATTTAACAAGTTCTTCATAAGTGCCTTCGGCATAATTAATCCCATCTACAAGTAGGATCATACGTTCTGAAATTACACGTGCACAGTCCACATCATGGGTAATTATCAGGGAAGATGTACCATATTTTTTTTGAATACTTCGCATTAATTCTATAATCTCTTTCGCAGTTATGGGATCCAAACCACTGGTTGGTTCGTCGTACAAAATAATTTTAGGCCTGAGAATCAGGGTACGTGCCAAAGCCACCCGTCTTTTCATTCCGCCGGAAAGTTCTTCTGGCATTAAATCTATAGCGTCTGCAAGACCCACGCTCTCCAGAGCCTCAAGTACCAAAGGGGTAGTGTCTGAGATGTCACCAAGTTTCTCTTTGTGCCGTCGCATAGGAAATTCCAAATTTTCCCTCACTGTCATAGAATCATACAAAGCACTTCCCTGAAACAAAAATCCAATTTCTGAACGCAAAGTATCAAGGGTTCGCCTATCCAATAATTTAATCTCATTTCCCATTACCGATATATAACCACTATCAGGTTGCATTAATCCTACAAGGCATTTGATCATTACAGATTTTCCTGAACCCGATTTTCCCATGACCACTAAATTTTCCCCCTTGTACAATTTCATATTAAAGCCGTTGAGTACATGGTTCTTTCCAAAGCGCTTATATAGATCTTTGATATGGATAATGACTTCACTTTCGTTGGCCATAGTATTATTGGAACTTTCTTTTTCTTGTATCATCACAGGTCGTAAAAAATATCAGATATTAAAACGGCTATAAAGTCTATTACAAACAAAAACATGGATGTAAATACCACGGCAGTGTTAGCTGCCAAACCTACCCCTGCAGTACCCTTTTTACTGTAATAGCCCTTAAAACATCCCACAAGGCCAATTGCAAAACCAAAAAAGAAAGACTTTATAGTTGCAGGAACTAAATCCCGATAATCCAATGCTTCAAAAACACGATTAAAATAGAGTTGGAAAGAGACGTTTCCCTTAAAATTTTCAACCAGTGCAGATCCGTATAGCGCAATGGCGTCTCCCATGATTACAAGCAATGGCAGCATAAGAGTAGTTGCTAAGATTCGCGTCACAACCAAATATTTAAACGGATTTGTTCCTGATACTTCCATGGCATCTATTTGTTCAGTAACACGCATAGAGCCTAATTCGGCTCCAATTCCTGAAGCAATTCGCCCTGCGCAAACCAGTGCCGTGATCACGGGACCCAGTTCACGAACAATAGAAATCCCCACCATATTAGGCATCCAGGATTCAGCACCAAACTCAATTAGCGTAGGTCTGGATTGTAAGGTAAGCACTAACCCAATAATGAACCCTGTTACCAGTACCAGAACCAGGGAACGGTTACCCATATGATAGCACTGTCTAAGCAACTCCTTAAACTCAAAAGGAGGCCTGAACAGTTCTTTAAAGAAGCGGCCGGCAAAATATGCCAGCTCCCCTATCTCAATAAAGAATTGTTTTATTCCACCCAAACTTCGTTTTACCGTACTCATGGGTTATTTACCTTATATGCTTACAATCTCAAATTTACCTTTATTACATAATATTATAAATGATATAAGTCATATGTTCGGACTTGATATTGCTCTATGTACGGACTGATATTGCTCATGGTTTTATCTTCATTTGTGCTGTAATTTTATACTGTCTCGGGTCATTCAAAATCAAAAACAAAACAAAATTGAACTAAAACAGCAAGACCGATGATTCTAAAACCTGTATTTCTTCTTGTGATGTTTATTGTTGGTTTAAGTGCTTCATTTACTTCTGATATCTATTTAAATTGGCCAACCAGGGTATCCCTAATAAACGCTATAAAACAATCCGAGGATTCCACTAAAACGAGCTTTGCAGCCAGATGGATCCATATAACACAAGATATTACCATAAGTCGTTATTTTGAATATATGGACTCGCTTGTAAACGCTTATGACCCTTTGGTTCCTTACCCCCTTTCAGAACACCTACTGGTTCGTGCAAATCCATGGATAATAGACACCCTGGCTAACACAGATTACTATCTAATGATGGCACGAGATTCTTTCGTTTATGATCAGCGGAAGATGTTGGTTCTAAAATCATTGGACTCTATTATGATCCCGGATTCCTTGTCGGCAGCCTCCCTCATGGTTTCTTTTAAAAAAACGCATCTCGATGTAAATATTCCCGAGTTTAAGCTTCGCATTTATCAGGATACTGCATTACTATTTACCTTTCCGGTTAGAGTGGGAAAAAACATGCAAAAATATCTGGCAATGGGCGACAAAATCACCGACTTAAGAACCATAACCGGAAATGGGGAAATTGTCCGCCTGGAAAGAAATCCAAAATTTTATAACCCTGTAGACCAAAAGCGCTTTTATCGTACTAAAAGAGACGATAAAAAAACAACTCTAATGCCCCAAATACCATGGATCGAGACTGAGATAAATGGGATTAGAAACGGCCAGATGATACATCCGACTACCAATCCCAAGACTCTGGGAAAGGCAAGTTCCAATGGCTGTATTGGCACCAGAGAATCTGATGCCTGGATCATTTACTATTATGCACCACTGGGAACTGCGATCACCATCCGCTATGATTTGGAATCTAATAATGTTATGGGCGATAAGGTTAAACTGAAAGATATTTATGGCTATAGATACTGATTTGAAATATACTTGAAAAACATCTAATTGGAATTGGATTGAATTATAAATTAAACTATATCAATTCAATGTAAAATAAGCCCTAACGATAGCTTATTATTAGCCTGGAAGGTAAAATCTTAATTACAAACAACTGAACTAACCTGCACAAGAACTGGTTTAGCAGTCATTAAATTATTTATTTTACGGTCATGTTGAAAATCATAGGGTGATTTTCTTACAGGAAGAAAATGTTTGCAAATAGATTTTTTTCCGTGGGTTTAAAAATTACCTATAACACGCAAGGAAGGGCCACTGAATGTCAAATCAAAACTACCTCTAAAATCATTCTCGTCTATATTCGCGTTAAAGTTCAAAAACTCATAATTAAGATTCACCCCAAGATTTCTTATAATCTGGAAAGTAACCCCGGGACTAACATTCCATAAACCCCCGGATATACTGTCAATTTTTATACCAAACCAGTCTAAATTAGCCGAGAATGCCCATCTGTCTGAAGGAGCCCAAATATACCAAATACCAATGTTGGGTAAGGGAAGAAATGCCTCTACGTCACTTCTTTCAATGCCCGCTGATGTTCCATCAATTAAAGCATTACCCTCTACTGAAGCCTTGACATTAAGTCCATGAATACCAAGCCCTCCAGCGAACTCATGCTTTTGTCCGGTGCTTATAGTCCTCGAAAAGAAGACTCTGTATAAGCTAACCCCATAAGATACTTCGGCTTCACCACCCACAGGATAAACAATGTCTTCCCATTCTATCTCTTCATCCAGCGTCACATTTCTCGTAGTCCCAACTTTAAAATACTCCCCGCGCACCGACCAATAATTAGACTTAGAAAATCTCCAGAAAAAATTAAAATTAAAGGTGTTATCCCCCTCTTTAAGACCAAGGGTCTCGTCAAAGTCAATGTCTTCCAAATCTTCTAGATCTTCTGTGGTGATATTACCTTCTATTCCGAATTTTATATCTCTGTTCGGAAAGTACCAGCCAGCTCCAATTATAAATTTATCTGTAAGAAGGGGGTGCTTATCCTCTCCTGTCTGAGAAAATACTGAACCAAAAGTGACTAAAAAAACGATGATTGTAAGTATAGTTTTCATTTTTTCTAAATTTATATTTATTAGTACCCTTTAAAATCTACTTTCAACTTTGATCATATTTGATATCTTCGAACGAACATATTCTGGCTTGCAAATCCAGATCCCAATGTCTTTGACCATTCCTTATTAATTTAACTCCTCTTACTACTAAAGTATTAAAAATAAACCTAAATTATGATTGTGTCCATGATGTATATCATATTACCGATTTAAGGTAAAGAATATAATAGGGATAACCTATATTTAAATGTTTGATTATGAAGTTAGTTTAACTATATTTATCTCCCTGTATAACAACTCTTGACTAAAAATATAATACTATATTTGAGCCCCTGAAAGATTTTTTATAGTATAATTTATACCACCTTTTCTATGTATTACAAATACTATTTTCGCCTATCGGTTTTAATATTGGGAGGTCTTACGATTTTTAATTCCTGTAAGGATAAAAACGCCCAAATGCCACTTCCGGAGATTCAAGTTATTAATGTCATTAAAAAAGATGTTCCCCTAACCAGAGAATTCTTAGGTCAGGTATACGGGTTTCAGGATATACCTATAAGAGCAAGGGTAGAGGGATACCTTCTCGGTGTTCATTTTGAAGAAGGTTATCCTGTTAAAAAAGGTCAATTACTTTACACCATAGATTCACAACCTTTTGAAACCCAGGTAGCTTCTATGGATAGCAAGGTTGCAGAGGCCAGAACCTATCTTGTAAATGCCGAAAATGAATTGGCGCGGTATAAACCCCTGGCCGAAATTAATGCAGTCAGTAAAAGCGACCTGGATGCCGCGCAGGCGAGCAGGGATGCAGCCGTCTCTTCCTTAGATGCGGCCCAGGCCAATTTAAGGATGTCTCAAATACAGCTGGGCTATACCAGAATTAGCTCTCCAATAAATGGCCTGATAGGCAAAACGGAAGCACGAACCGGGGAATTTGTTGGGCGGGAGCCTAACCCGGTGATTCTTAACGTGGTATCGGATATTAGTAAAATGAGAGTTGAATTTTTTCTTACCGAAGCAGAGTATTTAATAATTGCACGTGAATTTAATCAGAATGTAGCAGATAACGGGACGATGGATCGCGAGAACCCAAAAAATCAAAAAAATCTGACACTTATCCTTGGAGACGGAACAGTTTATGAAGAGAAAGGAAGTGTTGAATTCCTTGGCAGAGCAATTGATGTAAATACCGGATCTATTTTGGTACAGGCAACATTTGATAATCAGAGAGGACTACTGAGACCGGGAATGTACGCAAAAGTGCGTGTTGAGTTTGAAGTGGTTGAAGGTGCAATTCTTGTGCCTCAAAAATGCGTCACGGAATTGCAGGGTCGGTTTACGGTATTTGTTTTAGAAGAAGGTAATATTGTGAAATCAAGACAAGTAAAAGTTTCAGACAGAATAGGCAATCTATGGCTTATCAAAGAGGGGTTAGCAGAAAATGAACAGGTTGTAATTGATGGCTTGCAAAAGGTAGCAACGGGTATGGAAATAAAACCAGTGGTTACAAAGTTCGAAAGTCAAACTTCTGAAAATTAAACCTATTATGGCCGAAGATTCAGGTAATTTTTTCGTAAGCAGACCCATAGTGGCAATAGTAATAGCCATTGTAATTGTAATTGTAGGTTTCGTATCCCTTTTAGGTTTACCTATAGAACAATATCCAAACCTTACGCCACCTATTGTTCAGGTTAACGCCACATATACAGGAGCCAATGCCATTAGTGTTGAAGAATCTGTTGCCACTCCCTTAGAACAGGAAATCAACGGAGTGGATAATATGATTTACTTGAAATCAACCAATTCCAATGATGGTACCATGACCATTGATATCTCATTTGATGTGGGCACCGATCCGGATATGAATACAGTACTGGCGCAAAACAGGGTATCTGCCGCCTCTGCCAAACTTCCACAGGAAGTGACAAAATTTGGGGTATCTACAAAAAAATCGTTGCCAAATATTATGTTGGCAATGACACTTTCTTCGGATGGAAGATATGATCAGGATTTTCTTGGAAATTATGCTTTGATCAACATAAAAGACCAATTATCCCGAATTAAAGGTATTGGCCGTGTTGATGTTCTTGGAACCTCTGACTATTCCATGAGAATTTGGGTAAAACCAGACCTGCTTTCTAAAATGGGAATAACAGTTCCTGAAATCCTGAATGCAATTAACGAACAAAACGTGATTGTACCGGGTGGTAAATTTGGAGCGGAACCCGCACCGCCAGGTACCGAGTTTACGTACACAGTTCGTTTGCCAGAAAGATTTAATTCTGTCGAAGCTTTTGAAGATATCGTTGTGAGAACTCAAGAAGATGGGTCTCAGGTTAAAATTAAGGATATAGCAACTGTAAATCTTGGGGTTGAGACTTATGCCATGATACCCCGGGTGAACAAAGAAACCTGTGCAATTGTGACGGTATATCAAGCCCCAGGATCTAATGCGGTTGAATTGGCAGAGAATTTAATTGCAGAGATGGATAATCTTTCAAAAAACTTTCCGGAAGGCATTCAATATGATGTTGCACTGGACTCTACATTACCAATAACTGCGGGTATTAAGGATATTGTAGTTACCCTTATTATTGCACTAATACTTGTGGTTTTAGTAGTATTCATATTTATTCAGGACTGGCGGGCTACTTTAATCCCTACGCTCGCAATTCCTGTCTCGTTAATTGGAACATTTATATTTTTTCCAATGCTGGGTTTTACAATAAACGTATTGTCGCTATTAGGATTGGTACTGGCCATTGGAATAGTTGTTGATGATGCGATTGTTGTGGTGGAAGCTGTGCAGGTAAATATAGCTAAGGGTATGAGTACAAGAGCAGCCACCTTTGATGCCATGAAAAAGGTAACTGCACCTGTAATTGCAACAACGCTTGTATTGGTAGCAGTTTTTATTCCGGTTGCCGGAATGGCAGGAATAACCGGATTACTTTATCAGCAGTTTGCCATTACTATTGTAGTTTCTGTCCTTGTATCTTCTTTAAATGCGTTAACACTTAGCCCTGCACTATGCTCATTGCTTTTAAAAGAACCAAAACCTTACAAAGGAATTTTAGGTAAGTTCTTTGCGAAGTTCAATAAGGTAATGGATCAGTCCACAAATTCCTATATGAGTTATACAAGTATTATCTCCAGAAAACTAAAAAGAGGTGTTGTTTATATTGTCATATTAACTATTGCAGCCGGAATATTTGGAAGCATGGTCCCGGGCGGATTTATTCCTGAGGAGGATATGGGCTATTTTTACATCAATACACAACTACCCAATGCAGCATCTATTCAACGAACAGATGCAATACATAAACAAATTGAAGAAATCGTTTTAAATAACCCTGATATTGAATATTTAACTTCCATTTCGGGATATAGTTTGCTTTCCGCTTCTGCAATTCCCAATAACGGATTATTTTTTGTTACACTTACCGAATGGGGAGATAGAGATAAGACAGCTAAGGAGGTAATTAAAGACCTGAATATAGAATTTGCACAAAAATTGAAAGGGGCACAGGTTTTTGCTTTTGGTCCTCCCGCTCTTCCTGGTTTGGGGAGTGGTTCCGGCTTTAGTGTAATGATTCAGGATCGTGCAGGTAATACCCCTTCATACCTGGGCGAAAATACTATGAAATTTATTAAAGCTGCCAATGAACGACCCGAAATTGGTGCTGCTTTTACCTCTTTCCAGCCAAATGTTCCACAAAGGTACCTGGATATTGATAAAGAAAAGGCTCTTAAACTAGGGGTTTCACTTAATGATTTATACACAACAATCGGGGCTTTTATGGGCGGTGCATATGTGAACAATTTCACCAGATTTGGCAGGCTATATAAAACCTACATTCAGGCTGAGCCGGAATATAGAGTCAATGAGGCACAGATAAATAATTTTTTCGTTAAAAACAACAAAGGTAATATGGTGCCACTTGCAACAATAGCAAGTGTAAAACACATTACCGGGCCAGATTATACAAACAGGTTTAATTTATTCAGAGCTGTTGAGGTTACAGGCTCTCCGGCACCGGGATATACCTCAGCAGACGCAATTGCAGCCTTAGAGGAAGTTGGAGACGAAGTTCTCCCGCCGGACATGACTTACAGTTGGAATGCCATGTCTTTCCAGGAGAAAAAAGCTTCAGGATCGCTTACGATCATTCTTACCTTTTCCTTACTATTTGTATTTCTGATACTCTCAGCGCAATATGAGAGCTGGTCTTTGCCGTTTTCAATTCTGTTAGGTACACCATTTGCCATTTTTGGAGCGCTTATTTTCCTTTGGGTTGCCCGATTATTTAGTCCAACTTTTGAAAATAACATCTTTGCTCAGGTCTCTTTTGTTATGCTTATAGGGATGGCGGCGAAAAATGCAATTTTAATTGTAGAATTTGCAAATGAAGAATTTAAAGAAGGGGCAAGCCTTTATGATGCCGCAATGAAAGCCGCCAAATCAAGATTCAGACCCATATTAATGACTGCTTTCTCATTCATCTTGGGTGTTTTTCCCTTGGTAATAGCTTCGGGCTCAGGAGCAGAATCCAGGAAAGTGATGGGTATGGCTTTGTTGGGAGGAATGTCTTTGGCAACAATTCTCGGTGTATTTTTCTATCCTATGTTATTTATCCTTATTGGCAAGATTGCCGGATATGAGAAAAAAAGAGATAAAGCATTGGTAACCTCAAAAGTAACCACTGACTAAGATGAAAAAGATAAAAGAAATGAAAATCAAAATTTCCTTTATACTTATTGCTTTAAGTACCATCTTTTTATTTGAAGCATGTAAAGTAGGTCCCAGTTTTAATACCCAGCGTACCGAAATAGATTCCACAGCGGTTTACCGTTATGACAGTATTCATTTAGCCATGACAGATTCTGTACTGAATATTAGTTGGTGGGAATTATTTGACGATCCTGTTTTAGAGGAATTAGTTGAAATTGGTCTGAGAGAAAATAAAGATGCTCTCATAGCCTCCTCAAGGATAGAACAGGCGCTGGCTCAACTTGGTTTTACCAGAGCGGATCTTTATCCAAAGATAGGGTATAATATAGGTGCCACAAGGGGCAATATAGTAGCCGGTGCACCCACCCAGGACCTTTCCGCTCAAAATATCTTTACTGGTTTTGGAACATTAAGCTGGGAACTGGATTTTTGGGGTAAATTCAGACGTGCCAACGAAGCGGCCAAAGCAGAATTGGTAGCTTCTGAATATGGTCAGCGAACGGTTCAAATCGGTTTAATTGGGGCAATTACAGGCACCTATTATCGGTTGCTTGATTTTAAATGGAGGGAATATATATCTATCAGGACCCTGGAATTGCGACAAAAATCTCTTAACATAATCCAAGCCAGGTACGACCAGGGTATCGTACCGGAAATTGATCTGAATCAGGCTCAAATTCAAAGGGCAATAGCCGCGGCGGCAGTACCCTTTTTTCAAAGATCTATAGCACAAACTGAAAATGCCCTGGGGATACTCCTTGGAAGAAGCCCGGGCCCTATTGTAACAGGAGCTGAACTGTATGAACAAGACTTACCTCCCGATATCCCTGTTGGATTGCCATCTATGCTTATGGAAAGACGGCCAGACATTCTTCGGGCAGAAGCGCTATTACACGCTCAAACTGCAAGAATAGGTGTTGCGGTTGCACAGAGGTTTCCGTCCATTAGTCTTACAGGATTACTGGGGGTAGCAAGCGGTGATATTTCCGATTTAACAACTAATCCCGCAGTCTGGGCTATTGGTGGAAGCATGTTAGGGCCTTTGTTTGAATTTGGTAAAAACAAAAGGCGGGTTGAAATTGAGAGGAAGATAACAGAGCAGGTTATGTATGAATACGAACGTACTGTAATAGTTGCCTTTCGGGAAGTAGAAGATGCCCTGGTAGAAATATCTACGCTTAAAGAAGAAGTTCAGGCCAGGCAGGAACATGTTACTGCAGCTAAGAATGCCCAATTTCTTTCGGGTGAACGATATGACAAAGGTGTTACGAGTTTTCTTGAATTAATTGAAAGTCAGAGACAGGCATTTGAAGCAGAATTGAATTTGTCTGAGGCTACCCAGCAACTTTTCAATGGCTATGTAAATCTTTATAAAGCACTTGGTGGCGGCTGGCTGTCTGAAGAGGAAATGAATGCCGCTGCAAATGCCACAATACAAGAATAAGCAAGTAAATAATACGTAGTATAGGCCTTACCGTAAATTTATGAAATAAGATATGATAAGTAAAGATAAGTACTAATTAGTAAAATGTTGGAACTATGTCGGCACCATTTGTTATTTGATTATATTTGATTCTCCAAGATATATTATATGCCCTCAATAAAATATTTCATAAAAAGAAATTCGAAAACTTCATCTATTTATCTCCGATTTGTTCACGGTCGAAAAATCGATTTTAAGAAAACTACCAAGCTTATAATAGATCCCAGGTATTGGAATAATAATAAAGGACAAGTAAGAAACATCTCAGATTTTCCAAACAAGCTAAATGTTCAGAATGCCCTAGACAGATTAAGGTCTAGCATTCTAGGCCGGTTTAATGCTGACTATTCAGAAGGTGTAAATATTAATAGTCCCTGGTTAACAAATGTAATAGATAGTTTTTTTGAACAGGGCAATGAGGATCCATTAAACTATTTTGTTGATTATGGCCGCCGCTTTATAGTCCGTCACCGCCCCGTCCGGCTGGGCGGACCGGGACACCGTACGGCTGAAACAACTATTTGCAGACCCCCCGCCGTCTGGGTAGATGCAGCGGCGAAGGGGAAACTCGAAACACGATGAGGCCAGGATGAGGATGAAACGGACGGTGAAGAAACTGTGGGTAATCCTGCTTGGGCTCGGACTCCTTTTCGGTGCTGCCTGGGTGACTGTCTCCTCGATGCGAGCCACCCGTCCGCCGGCGCCTCCGTCAGGCAGTCCCATCGGGTATTCCTGGGGGTCGATCCATCTGGATGCCAGCCACGTTGAACCGGACTCGGATCTGGAGCGGACCATCAAGGCCTCGTTCGAGAGCGAGCCGGAAGGCAGTTTCGACCCGGACAAGGACGGCCAGCACGGACAAGATCTATACGAAGCGAAGCCTGCTTGGCGCCGCTCTCGGCGAGTCGGCGTGGGATACCGCTCCGTTGAAGGAACTCATTGACCGCTACATCACCAGTGATGTCCTTGCCGCCGTGGCCGCCAAACATGCCACGGGGCACCGACTGTTCATCGGGACCGCCAATATGGACACAGACGAGTTTATTATCTGGGACATGGGAGCAATCGCGACGAGCGACCGACCGGACAAGCTCGAACGTTACCGCAACGTGTTACTTGCCTCCTCCTCGATTCCGGTCCTGTTCCCACCTGTCTATTTCGAAGTTGAAATTGACGGACAGGATTACTACGAAATGCACGTGGATGGCGGAATTCAGGCTCAGCTTTTTCTACGAGGCTTCATGTTGGACTGTGACGAATCCTTCGACGAGGATCTGCGTCGGAGGGACGCCGAGGTGTCGCTGTACCTGATCCGCAATGGAACGGCCGATGAATCGATCACACGCGAGCTCACGGAGCCGTCAACGCTCTCGATCGCATCAGCCACTGTCAGCCAACTGGTCGATTTGAGCATCGAGTCGAGTCTGTCCCGCGTGTATGTGCTCGCTGCGCGAAACGGCATCGATTTCAATTTGGCAGCGATTCCTGACGACGCATTCCCCGATTTAGACTCCATCAAGTTCGACATTGCGAAAATGCGCGAACTCTATGACTTTGCGTACAAACAGGCCAGCAGCGGGTACGATTGGGCCAAGGTACCGCCGAGACTCGATCCCACTGAGGCGATTCAGCCCGAGACGGCCACCTTCAGATGACGTGGCCACTTCGCCCGTGCTCCCTAATTGGAATGTGTTAACAA
>CAZHWD010000096.1:0-28229 GCA_964536335.1 uncultured Eudoraea sp.
CAAAATTCTTTGAGCTAAATGATTTCTTAGCGTGGTTTAAAGCATAAGAAGCCGAAGAATAGGTGTTGTCACATTTTGTAGAGGCAAACAAAGTTGCCGACATAAACACAAATAATAATAGAAAATTAGGTTTCATGGTAATTCATTTTAAGATTAGGGACCGTAAAAGAGGGAAACTTTCCTGAAATAAAAAAAAATATGTGGTCAACGGTTAAGTTTTGTAGTCAAAATACTACTAAAGGAGAGTTTAAGATGTAAAATAGGCTGTATCTTTCCTATCAATTTTTAAAACTAACAGGCCATTGCCAATCATAATATATACACAACAAGAATACCTAAATAAGTACCAATTTTGGTTTTAGAGACATAATCCGCCAGGATTACCATTAAACACAATACCCCTAAAACATAAACCAGGTTTTCAATAAAGTTCATTATCTAAAGATATCGAAATAATGATACGCTTAGCCCTTGGAATGTTTTCACTAGCATGTATTTAGGTTAATAATATGATATAATTTGTTTCGCTATCTTTATTGTAACTAACCAGTTTTACAGTAAAAAGATTAATCCTTGAGTTGTTATGATTTGATAAGGTACATAAGATAAAGTACACTTATCTATTTCAATCAAAATCATTTCTTATGAAAAAAGTCCTGTTTAATCTGACCTTATTAGCCATTGCCATAGGATGTAATACGAATCCAAAAGTTGAACCGGAAAAGGGCTCTATAGAGATTGATACCCCATGTGCTCAAGAGGGGATTACCCTTCAAATTCTGGGTTCAGGTGGGCCTGCTGCCGGAGATGCCAGGGCTTCAACGGGTTATCTGGTTTGGTTCAATGGCAGTCCTGTGGCCATGATAGACGCCGGAGGGGGTACTTTTTTAAGACTGCAACAGGCAGGAGTACATTTGAGAGATATTGAGTTTCTGGGCATAAGTCATTTTCATCCGGATCATGCCTCTGAGCTACCGGCCTTACTTTGGTCCGACATATTTTCAAGCAGACCAGCTCCATTAAACGTTTCCGGTCCTGCTGGCGAAGGATCGGACGGACTTAACGGATTCCTGTCTGCGATTAATGATATGGCAGTGCCTATTGATGCCTTTACAAGGATCAATGCTATTGAAGTTTTTCCACAAAAGGATTCTGCCATAACGGTTTATAAGGACAAATTACTGGAAGTAACAGCTATTGGGGTTAACCATGCCAATAAACCTACTTTGGCCTATAAAGTAACCATGGACGATAAGAGCATTGTTTTTGGAGCCGATCAAACGCTTGATAGCCCTGGTTTTATAGATTTTGCAAAGGAAGCTGATCTTCTGGTTTTGCATTTGGCCATTTCTGAAGAAGCCGACAAACCATTTACAAACCTTCATGCAAAACCAAGTAGGATTGGAGTAGTAGCTGAGGAAACGGGCGTTAAAGGTTTAATATTAAGTCACTTAATGAAATTAGATTCTACTCATATACGCGCCAGAGAATTTAGTCTTTCAGATATAAACTCAAATATAAAATTGGTAAAGGATCGTTTTAAAGGAACCATTATCTTGGCAGAAGATCTTAACTGTATTCCGTTATGATGGCCCTATATATATTTTTCAAATGATTGGTTATCATATTAAAAGTATATTTAAACACAAAGATAAATCAACATTATTAAATTAACTTATTCCAAAAAATACACGAAATGAATTCTGAAGAATTATTAAACGGGAATACTATAATTGCTATATCTATTTTTGTAGTAACCATTTTTCTGGTATTATTTTTAAGAAAAAAAGTGGGAAAGGATTATGAAATTAAAACCTCCGATATAATAATTGCAATTGTTCCTTTGGCCGTATGGTTATTGCTAACTGGGAAAGTTGAACGCCTAAAAGTAGGAGATTTTGAGGTTACTCTGGTTGCCGAAGCCATACAGGAAGCACAAAATACAGAGATTTCAGAGTCTACGGAACTAATAAATCCCGTACTTAATAGTATTACCAAAGAGATAGATAATGTGCAAGGGGCTCCTAAATCTAGTCTTTTAGACCTCGACAAGATTCTTAAAACTAAACCTGAAGCCCTAATTTTCTTAATGGGTTATGATAATTATGGTTCTACAGAAATTGAACAATATCTGAAAAAGCTATCGCAGTCTACGCTAAAATATATCATCATTAATGACTATTCAACCAATAAGTTTAAAGGAATTATTTCCTTAGAGCTATTGATGCCCCAGATCTTTTCGAAAAATCCTGGCCTTACTGCTAATGAATTGAAAATATGGCTGGAAAATAGTAATGAAGCTGAAATATATAATATTGATGGGTTACTTAGTTTCAATGATGCTATTAAAGCCACTACTTCAAAATACGATGCTTTGGAAAATATGCAAAAGTTGGAAACAACGTTTTTACCTGTAATAAATGAAAAGGAAGAATTTAGCGGTATCATTAATATGGAACAATTATCTACCAGCCTGCTCATGGATATTTCACGGAAATTAATAGCAACTGCTCCAACAAAAAAATAGGCTTCTATATGATTTTGTAGTTGAACTCTTAATTGCTCAATACTCCTGTTATTCCCAATTCAATAGAAATATTGGCATTTATATTTTAATCGGAAAGAGTCATCCATTTCTTTGCAGGATCTAACCAAGCCTTATTTGGTGTATATAAAAAACCATGTCCAAGACCAGTATTGATCTGAAGTTGTTCAAAACTTGCGGCATTGGAAGATTTATCAATCCAGTATTGGTAGCTGTTACCGGCAACAGTATCAGATTTTTCGTATATCCCCAAGATATTTCCATGCAGGTTCCAGTCAAAAGTCTTCTCGGTATAATCACTGTTTGACCCCAGAAGCACATAATTTACCTTATTCATGTTAATATCCGAAATGTACATGGCTATCATACCTCCCTTGGATGCCCCTATAATTGTAATATCTGAAGGTGCCACCCCTTTTGCTATAAGATCGTCTATTTCTTTTGAAATTTTCTTTCCAAATTCGTAAAAGTCGGTTTTCTCCGTGCGAACTTCCGCATGAACGTCTGCACCTGTTGCTTTAAGTGAATCAATAATAGAGGTGTACTCATAAGCCCCGAATTGAGGACTTACTGCATGAATACCTTGCACTTCTATAATCATTCCATGTAAATAAAATATATGTTTCATAGATTCCTGCTTTGGTGAACATGAGATTAGTAAAATTAAAACTGAAAGTTTGTAAAGGAGGTTCATTGGTTTTACGTTATTTAGTGTAAGATAATCAATATAGGCCAATATTATTATTTGTTATATGCCCATTATTTCCGGAAATGTTATACCTAAATTTCTGGCGAACAATAAACATGAATTTTTATCTTATAATTTAAAGGAATTGAATTTTTAAGTTTATTTTAGGGCAGCTTAAAATCAAATTAAACAGCTGTTGTTATGTGCAGCACCTTGGAAATAGAAAAACCAGCTAATTAACCAAAACCCAAACATGAAAAAAATTCAAAACTACCTTATTGTTTTTGTCTTAACTGCCATACTTGTCCATTGTTCAGACAAAAAACCAATAGCAGAAGAACAAGAGAAAAAAGACAGGAATATGTTTGGGCTTTATATACCGCGTGGTTTAACAAAAACCACAGAAGGTCTTGCCCCCGGATATGTGATATTCAGACCGTCTAATTCTGCTTCTGTATTTCTGGTTAACCGGGAAGGAAAAGTTGTCCACGAATGGAAGGGGAATTATGAGGTAAACAGTTTTTATTTAAATGACGATGGTTCCCTAACTCTACTTTCCGTAGATCCCGATTTTCCGGTATTTGGAGGTGGAGGAAATGCCGGAAGGCTGCAAAAAATTAGCTGGGAAGGTAAAATGCTGTGGGATTTTGAATACGCTAACGAAGAATATCTTGCACATCATGATATAGCGGTAATGCCTAATGGTAATATTTTAACTATTGCCTGGGAAGCTAAGACAGCGGAAGAGGTATTAAAAGCTGGGAGAAAACCTGAATTTACCCCAAAGGCAGGGCTTTGGCCCGATAAAATAGTTGAAATAAAACCACAGGGTAAAAACAGGGGTGAGATTGTGTGGGAATGGCATATCTGGGATCATTTAATACAGGATTATGATGAAACTAAGGATAACCACGGTGATATTACCGCACATCCTGAGCTTCTTGACTTTAATAAAAACGGGAAAATACCACCTCTTATTTCCCAAGACAGTATGGCCATGTTACATAAATTAAAAAGAGCATGGAGGAACCAAACCGTTGAAAACAGAGGTGCTGACGTTCATCATGTAAATGCCATTGACTACAACCCTGAACTGGATCAAATTGCATTTAGTTCGCCAAGTTTGGATGAAATCTTTATTATTGACCACAGCACAACTACCGAAGAAGCTGCTGGTCATAGTGGAGGCAAAATGGGCCATGGCGGTGATTTTTTATACCGATGGGGAAATCCCGCAAATTATAACCGGGGAGATTCTACAAATCAGAAATTATTTGGTCAGCACGATGTACGATGGATTGAGAAAGGACTACCTGGTGCAGGCCATCTTACAATCTTTAATAATGATGTTCCAATGGGTCCGGATAGTTTAGATTATTCAGCAGTATTAGAATTGAAACCCCCAATGGATAATAATGGTAACTACCTAAAGGAGCAAGACCGGAAATTTGGACCAGAAGAACCTGTTTGGGAATATATAGCCCCGGATACACTTTCTTTTTATGCAAGCTTTATATCGGGTGCACAGCGGATGCAAAATGGAAATACGTTTATCAATGAAGGACCCAGGGGTCGTTTTTTTGAAGTTACCCCCGAAGGAGAAATTGTCTGGGAATATCTGAATCCATATCGCGGGAATATTCATCATTCTGATGGGGAACCAGTTTCACCAATGCCTTTGGCTTACTGGCAATTCAGATCGAATTTTATCCCCGAAGACCATCCGGGTCTAAAAGGAAAAAAAATAGAACCATTGGATCCGCAACCTGAAGAATTCAAACTTCCTCCTAAACCAAAAAAAGAGGGCGCGTAATTAACGACGGGAATAAATGTGGTTCCTTACTATAAAAAAAGTATGGAATCCGGCAAGATTGTAATTTATAAGTTTAATCGTAGCTAATGCCGGGTAACTGGACTTTTATTTCACTTGCAAAATTGGTCCATTCCTGGTACATTTCCTGGTATTTTTTGGGGTTTGTGCTTTTTAAATCATGCATTTCACTCAAATCTTCATCGAGATTATAGAGTTCAAATGCTGATAAATTAAATGGATCGCTGAAATTTGTTATTTTCCACTGTCCCTTCCTCAGCATCGTATTTCCACTGTGCTCCAAACCAAAAACATATTCGTTGGTATGTATAGTCTTTGCTTTGCCTGAAATATATGGCATAAGTGATTTTCCCTTTAAGGGGAATAGTGAATTTCCGTTAAATTCTGGAGGATAGGTTACCTGCGCAATGTCATAAAGAGTAGGAGCAATGTCCATAACCGTTAGAAAGTCATTTGCAATTATATTTTGCTTTTCTACCATGGGGCCAGTTATAATCATAGACGCGATAATACCACCATTAGTGGCATATTCCTTGTAATATCTGAAGGGTGAAGAACCGGCTTCTGCCCATTGTGGGCCATAGGAAATCAAGGAATTTGCTTCGCCCATAGTTTTATAGTTATCATTAAAATAGGGATTGATATAAGGTCTGATCCCAGGATTATTATAATAGTCTTCACCGGCAGCCCCATTATCCGACATGAAAATAATCAGGGTGTTTTCGTACTCTCCGATATCTTTTAAATACTGAATGATACGACCAATATTCACATCCAGATTATCTACCATTCCGGAGTAGAGTTCCATTTTTCGCGATTCTATTTTTTTCTCATTTTCCGAAAGAGAATTCCAGGGCCTTATTGAAGGATGGGTAGGAGGTAAGACGGCATTTTCGGGAATCATCCCTGCCTTTTTAAGACTTAGTAATCTTTCTTCTTTTAATTTATCATAGCCTTCATCATACCTGCCCTCGTACTTTTTCCAATAAGCCTCATCAACCTGCAGTGGCCAATGCGGAGAGGTATATGCTGCATAGGCAAAAAACGGACGTTTATCATCTTTGTTCTGATCAATATATTCGATGAGTTTATCGGTGTAAAGATTTGTTGAGTATGAACCTTCCGGCCATTTTGTGGGTTTACCGTCTTCTGTATAATGCGAAACCGGAATACCTTTAAATAATCCCTGGCTGTTATAATGATTTCCAACACCTTCAAGTAGAACAAACGAGTGTTCAAACCCTTTTTGGTGTGGGTTAGCTTCACCGCCAGTACCCAGATGCCATTTACCAGCCATATAAGTGTGGTAACCATCATTTCTTAGCAAGGCAGGTATAGTAGCCACTCTATTTGTTAGATAACCCTCATAGCCAAAAACCTGTGTGCTTAACGCTTGCCTCCCTACTCCAGCAATGTGGTTGTCATTGCCTGTTAAAAGCATGGCTCTGGTAGGTGCACACATCGGCGCAGTATGAAACCTGCTGAAACGGATACCATTTGATGCCAGACTATCAATATTGGGCGTTGTGATATCCCCGCCATAACAACCCAGATCTGCATAGCCCAGGTCATCGGCTACCAATATTAAAATATTAGGTCTTGGTTCTATCGAAGTTTTCTCCGAGGTGCCCGAACAGCCTGTAAAACCAATGGTTACAAATAGAAAGGTAAGAAACGAAGTTGTATGGTTAAGATTAGAAATAAATTTACTATTTGTAAAGATATAGCATGTTTTAAATTTAATTTTAAGAAGTTTAACTTGTTTTGTTCGTTTTTTGAAATTTATCATTTACATCTACTGGTTCATTATTAGGTACCCTAAGGTAAGGATTTATCATTTAGAGGTTAATACGTAATATTGATTATAAATGTCTTCTATTAACCGGACCAACTAATATAATATCTACCTCACATTATTATTAAGCAGAAGTATTGACTGTTCTGGATAATTCAGTACTTTGTAATTCTTTAGGAAAATATATGAAGGTTTTATTTATAGGGGGTACAGGAAATATTAGCAGTGCGTCCAGCAGATTAGCGATTACAAAAGGGATAGAGTTGTATCACTTGAACAGAGGGATAAACAAGGTTGAAATTAAAGGGGTAAAAACTATCTTAGGTGACATCAACAATTCCTCTAGTTTGTCAGAACTGAGAACTCACAACTGGGATGTGGTGGTTAACTGGATTGCCTTTACACCAACAGATATTGAGAGGGATATTGCCCTCTTTAAAGGGAAAACCAGGCAATATATTTTTATAAGCTCGGCATCGTGCTATCAGACACCATTGAGTTACCCAATTATAACTGAGTCTACACCTTTATCAAATAACATATGGGATTACTCCAATGATAAAATTAAATGCGAGGATAGATTGATGAAAGCATACAGGGAAGAAGGGTTTCCAATTACCATTGTTCGGCCCTCTTTGACTTATGATACGGTTATCCCTATTGCTATTGGGGGATTTAAAGAGTATACTACAGCCGATCGAATTTTAAAAGGAAAGGAAATTATTGTTCACGGAGATGGGACTTCATTGTGGACCGTTACACATTCCGACGATTTTGCAAAGGGTTTTGTAGGATTATTGGGATTATCACAGGCAGTGGGCCATGCGTTTCATATTACTTCAGACGAAATATTAAGTTGGAATATGATCTACGAAATCCTGGCGGACAGTCTGGGATGTAAGGCAAATGTGGTGCATATTGCTTCAGATTTTATATGCAAAATAGAATCCTCCTATACAGGCACTTTACTTGCTGATAAGGCCGAAAGTGTGATTTTTGACAATACTAAAATAAAAACATTTGTCCCTGGCTTTAAAGCCACTATCCCTTTTGCAAAAGGTATAAAAAGAACCTTAACATGGCTGGATGATAATCCGGAAAAGAAAATTATTGACCCGGAGGAAAACAAACGGATTGAAAATATACTTAATGCTTATAGAAAGCGTGGATAAAATATAAATCGGATTTGCTAATAGTTCAATCCAGGTATTTTTTAAATAAGAATAAGATTTATAGCTTTGAAACTAACATGGACTAAAAATTTAATCATGATCAAAAAATTAGCAATTGCAGTTATACTATTTTTAGGTGCTTTTGGATTCAGCCAAAAAGAAATTTATGAATTTCGGGAATATGAGTTAAAGTTTGGAAAACCTGCCAAGGTCCTTCATGATTATTTTGAAAATGCTTTAATACCAGCTTTAAACAAACAGGGAATTAAGAATATTGGAGCTTTTGAAGAAATTGGGGATGCCATGCCAAAGAAGATCTATTTATTAATTACCTATGATGATTTGGAGAATTACCACATGGTGCTGGACTATTTAAAGCACGATTCAGTCTTTCTGCAGGCATCTGAAGCCTATAATAAAACTTCTCAGGAAAATTTTCCGGTCGAGCGATATGTAACCTCATTGTTTACGGCATTTGAGGGAATCCCCAAACTGATTAAACCGGCAGAAGGTTCAATGGTTTTTGAGCTACGAACCTATGAGGGCTATAATGAAGATGCGTTTCAGCGCAAAGTACAAATGTTTAATGAAAGTGAACTGAACATTTTTGATGAAGTGGGCCTGCACTCCGTATTTTTTGGAGAGAAAATTGCTGGTCCACAAATGCCCTGCCTAACTTATTTACTTGCTTTTAAAGATATGGCAGAACGTGATGCCAACTGGGCAAAATTTGGTCCCAACCCGGAATGGCAACGGATAGTACAACTGCCGGAGTACGCCAATACGGTTTCAAATATATACAGGGTATTTTTAAGGCCATTATCATATTCTCAATTGTAAAATATAAGGGGGTATTCTTTAGACTTTAAATACGTATCAATTATATTGAAATGATGGATGATACTGTACTTGCACTTCCGTACCTTAAATAAGCAGTTCCATTTTTTTTACCTACCTGTTAAGTTTAAAGGCCTCAAGATTGATATCATCCAAACCAATATCATCAAACGGATATTCTAATTGATCCTGGATGTTGTAAAGAGATATAAGTATAAATTCCGTAAGTAATACAATAAAATAGGTTATTCCCTGATTGTTTTCCAATCCCACATCATTGATAATGGTTGGCGCATAAATTAATGGGAAGATATAGATGAATACAAGACAATAAGCCTTTAAGCTTATTGGTGTCCTGTGAGTGTTAATAGCGTGTAAATTTTCTATAGATTCATGGAGATCTTTCATATAACGAAAAGTCCTGTCTTTTAAATTTTTTGAAACAGTTTCATCGTTAGCTACGATAAATGTAAGCACCTTATCAATAATTTCATCCAGATCTCTTGTGCTGTCGTCGTTGTTTTTTAGTTGATCCATAGTCTGCTCACTAATATTAACCAAAATATCCGTCATTTCTATTTTACTCTCAACAGAGAGTTCCTGGTTGCTCATCACAAAATAGTGGACGGTCTTTAGAGCACTTCTGAATTTACTTAAATGTTGCAGTGCCTTTTCCCGGCGCCTGAAAGAACCACGTATAGTAAAAACCAAAGGAAATATTATGGCGATACTTAACATAGTAAGATCAACAAAAAAGTTTATATTAAATTTAAATGCCAGAAACGTAATGACTGCTGAAATAATCAATACAATTAATGTCCTGTAATTTAATATGGTAAGATATCGTCTAATAGCTTAAAATGTATTAACTTATGAACGTAAATCTAACCACAATCTGGTGAATAAGCAAACCATATATCTATTCCTTTTTATTTATCTTCTTTTTGGAGGAACCACTTTTTCACAGGAATTAGTAAATGCCGATCAAGATAATCAGGTCACTGAGCTATTTCTTACTAATGATCCTTTGCCCTTAAAACTAAGCTATTCTAACAAAGTTTTAAGGAGAGAAACGAATGACAGCACATATATTGATAGCGAAATTGTATATATGACAAGTGATGAGTCCTGGAAAACTTTAGAAGTAAAAATTAGGGCCAGGGGAAATTACAGGAGGGAAAATTGTTATTTCCCGCCCGTGAAAGTGAAAATTAAAAAATCGGTTTCCGCCGGAACCTTGTTTGAAGGAAATAAGAAACTAAAACTTGTACTTCCTTGTGCTCTGCAAAAGAACGCCAATGATAAAGTCTTAAAGGAATATATGGCTTATAAGTTGTATGAACTTGTCTCTCCATATCATTATAACACGAGGTTATTACAAGTTGATTTTACGGATGAAAAAGGACAGAAAGTTAAAAGCTATTCAATAAAAGGTTTTTTCATGGAAGATATTGATAAGGTGAAAGACAGATGTAATGGAAAGCAGATTAAAAGGTCAATACATCCTATGGAACAAGATGATCTTAATTCGGTTAGAAACGATTTTTTTCAGTTTATGATTGGCAATACCGACTATTCATCAGCATATCGGCATAATGAAAAGCTTTTGTTTGTTGATGGCAATATTATACCCGTGCCTTACGATTTTGACATGTCTGGGTTGGTTGATGCCAGCTACGCAGTTGTCTCACAAGTTCAAGGTGAAGTACTAAGTATTACGGATGTCACTCAAAGATTATATCGGGGGTTTAAACGCGACCCTTCTACATACCAAGCCGTGAGAAATGAATTTCTAAATAATAAAATCAAAATGTTGACTATTGTTAATGATTTAGAATCAAGCTTTGATGATCCTAAGGAATTTACCAAGGCAAGAAATTTCATCAACGACTTTTTTGACGTTTTAAGCAATGAAGTCTTATTCAAAAAGCAGATATTAAACGTTGCAAGGCTAAAATAATTCCCCATCTACAGTGTGTTTTCATACTACATAAACTTTTTAAATAAGGGTTCTATTTTACTTTTTTTCTAAATGGTTATTTCACTCAAAAAGCTCTGTTAACGGTTTCCCGTTTGATCCGCTTGGATATTGAATATTAAGAAACATTGCCAGGCTGGGTGCAATATCAATAACCGATACTTTTCTTACAGATTCACCCTTGGGGATAGAATTTCCGAACCATAACATAGGAACATGGGTGTCGTAAGCATAGCCCGATCCATGTGTAGTGCCTTTTATTTGCTGTACGCTTCTTATTTTAGGGTTCAAGTTCGGAACAAATGCAGGTTTTAAAATTAATAGTACATCTCCTGATCTTTTGGAATGATAGCCATTTTGAAGTTTTTGGTTTATTCCATAACTATAACTTTGTGATTGCAGATCAGATGCCGTAAGTGCTCCAGTAACTTCTTCAAGAGTTATCAGAAAATCTGCCACTTCCTGCTGAACAACACTAAGAGATAATTTTTTTTGTTTAATAAGATCCCGGTTTAAATAAACCGCCTCCCCATCGAAATTTTCGATCCAATCGTTCGAACCATATTTAGAGTTCAAATGATTCAAAAGAGTCATCTCGTATTGCGGTATATGAGCTATACCCCCAGGTAGCTTATTATCCTCTAAATAAGCTGTCACCGGCACTGATCCATGATCAGAAGTTAAAAACAATAAGTAATTCTTGTTGCCGACAGTCGCATCCAGTGATTTTAGTAAATTTTCAATATCCCTGTCTAATCTCAATAATACATCTTCAAATTCTATAGACTGGGGCCCAAAGGTGTGCCCAACTACATCAGTGACGGAATAACTGATATTAATAAAATCTGTAACATCATCTGTTCCTAATTTTTCGTTTTTAATGGCTTCTATAGCAAAATCTGTCAACAACGAATTTCCTGCAGGTGTAACCCATATCAATTGAAATTCAGCACCAATCTCCTTATAGCGATCTCTCATGCTCTTAAAATCATATGGAAATGTTGGGCTTGTTTTGCCACCAAGAGCACGCTCATAATTATTGTCATCAGGCGCACTCATTGTATAAGAATCTATAGGGTACAGTGTACTCCATGAATCTGTTAAATACGAATTTGATTTTTCCAATTTATTAAAATTGGTTACCCACTTAGGTAACTCATCCATATAATAAGTGCTGCTTATAAAATAACCCGGGCTCGATTTCCAGTCATGCCAATATGCGGCATTGGCCGCATGTCCTCCTGGCAAGATAGCGCTACGGTCTTTCAAAGAAACACTTATTACTTTAGCCCTAAAATTGGTATCCATTCTCAACTGGTCTGCGATTGTAGTCGATAGCAGATTTCTGGGTGAGGCTCCATAGCTATCAACAGCCGTTGTTCCTACTAAAAGTTCATTTGAATCCCCAATATTTGTTATGGTTTGTTTTGAACTGCGCTGATACCAGGTGTTGCCAATTATTCCGTGAACAGATGGAGTCGTTCCGGTATATATTGATGCATGCCCCGGGGCTGTATAAGTGGGAATATAATTATACTGGGTATTTTTAAAATTGTATCCTTCACGAAGTATTCTCTTGAACCCACCGTCGGAAAATCGTTCCTGATATTTGTAAAGGTGGTCAAATCTCATTTGATCTATAACAATCCCCACAATCAGTTTTGGATTTTCCGATTGACTTCTGAGAAGGTATCCGTTAAAAAAAAGAAGGGCGGTAATAGCGATAATTCTAATCATTTTTCTGTCCTTTAAATTAAAGTTTGTATCCTTTCATATGCATGGCATTGCACTACTCAAAGATAATCAGTTAAAATGTTAAATTTTATTAATAAGTGAGGATAAACTTCAATTAAAAGGATATTTAACCGGAAAAAACTTCGGATTTATATTTAGACAATAATGACGCCCTTTGAACATTAAACTTTAAGTGTTCAATGTTTGAATTTAAATAATCGAATTCGGAGATACAATAAATTACTAAGCCCACTATCTTATCAAATTAAAGACCCTGATAGAAAGAATATATTTTAGGGTTCATTCCTTCAACCGCGTTCATTAATTCTTCTGAGGGACGTCCATAAATCTCAGGATAAAAATCAGCTATCTGAAGTAACTGACCAAGTAATTCCCCAAGATTCCCAATGTGAATGAGAATTGCATTAGAATCTGTATACGTTTCTCTTACGACACACTCATTGGCGCTAGCATTAAAATACCAGTCGTACTGCAAGGTGGTATCTTTTTCCTTTTCATGGACAATATTCAGGCACTGATTTGCAAGACTTTTAAATTCTTCCTCCTTACCTTCATGTATTAGAAATCTCGCTGTAAGTTGGATGTTTTCCATAATAAAATGTTTTAGTTTGTATTCCAATGATTTTTTATTCAGATTTGCCCAAGTTGATTATTAATAATAAACTAGAAGTCATTAAGGGCCATCGTACATAATTATAGTATAAATAATATTTTTTTTTCAAAACCCCGGACATAACTAATTTTCAAAATATTTAGCCTCAAGCCGGTTAATATTGGTTTTAATTCCGCAAAAGCCTTGAATTTACATCCAAGGCTTTCCATTTGTAATGAATCCTTTCAGGCTTGTTTACTCGGAAGGGGCAGATACAGCTGCAACTATTCTATAAACGTTGGAATTACGTTTGTTATAATTATCCTGAAACCCATCCCAAAATCCTTCAGGTGCGGTCCAGTCATCGCTAAAGGCAGGTGATAATGCTTCTTGCAAAGAGGAAAATATATCATAAGAATAGCTGTCATATGTGAACGTAGAAGTAACCGGAGAAATGATGGCCTGATTACCCCAACCTTTCATAGTGGTCTTACCTTCCTTCATGGCCTGTTCTACCATGGGTTTCCATTTCTCAGCTTCAAAAGCAAGGTGCTGGCCTGAATCTTTTGTGTCGTGATAAATGATCCGCACAAAATTATAATCATCATTTGTTGTATTTTCTGCCCGGATATGGTTGGGAAGATTACTCAGAAATACGTGATGCATGTTGGTGCTTATATCCCCGGTTCCAATGTCTTCCATTTTAACATCTGGAAACATTGCGTCTATGCTTGCCCAATCTGCACCTTTATCAATATCTTTAAAAGTATTTATAATTAGGATATTGGGGCTGGTATCCTGGTTTACACCCCCGACTCTTTGTAAAATGGCCCAAAATGTTAAATTCCCATTTGTAACTTCCTTTTCGGCCCATTTAGCCCAATAAGTGTTTTCTCTTTTTAAATACTCCTGCATATTTTCAGGGGCAACCCTTCTATATTGGTGAGTAGTGATTGATTGAGCCAGTGCAAATTGAAAACTCAAAATGCATACGGCTAAAATTGTAATTCCTTTTCTCATTGTAAGATTGTTTTAAAGTTAGTATTCAAGTAAATAATAATGTTTTGAGTAAAGCCCGGTATATTTTGGACCTCATATCACTATCCCAGAGTTTAAAGCTCAAATAAAGTTGATATTTAAAAAAATTAGACTATAGTAAAGGACGAAACCGCGGTTATAATGTCCGAAAGAGCATGTTTATTTACCAAAGGATTTCTAGATCAACTGATTTAAAATATTCATTGTGTAGTAAAATTTAAAAGTAGTACGTCTAATTAAACTTCGGTAAGAATCAATGAATTGATAAAGTACACTTAATTACTTAAATCCTTTTTGCTGATGCTTTATGGTTTACAAAATAATCTAAGTAAAATTATGGATATTTCTATCTGGTCTCCAGAACCACAAATGGTATTATCATTTCCTCCAAGGAAACACCTCCATGCTGGTAAGAATTTCTGTAATAGCTTACGTAGTGGTTGTAATTATTGGGATAAGCAAAAAACAGATCATTCTTTGCAAAAATAAATGAACTGCTCATAGTAATACTTGGTAAATATATCTTGGCGGGGTCTTTAGCTTCAATTACATCATTGTCATTGTACGTAAGACTTCGGCCTGTTTTATATCGAAGATTCAGGCTTGTCTCTTTGTCACCAATCACTTTTGACGGCTGTTTCACATTAATTGTACCATGATCTGTGGTTATAATTAGTTTTAATCCCATGCTCTGGGCTTGTTGTATGATTTCAAGAAGCGGGGAATTCTTAAACCAGCTATTGGTTAGGGAACGATAGGCCTTATCATTCGAAGCCAGTTCTTTTATTACGTCCATCTCCGTTTTGGAATGTGAAAGCATATCCACAAAATTATACACAAGCACGGTGAGGTCATTTTTCTTTTGGGAACGAAAGTTCTGAGATAGGTGTTTGCCTTGTTTCAGGCTACTTATTTTATGGTACTCCCATTTAATATCAAGTCCCAATCGTTTTAATTGTTCTCCCAGGAATTTGTTCTCGAATAAGTTCTTTCCTCCTTCATCTATATCGTTCTTCCACCAATCCGGGTATTTTTTTTCCATTCCAAGTGGCGTTAGGCCAGAGAAAATTGCGTTTCGTGCATATTGCGTTGCAGTAGGAAGAATGCTGTAATAAGGCATTTCCTTGCTTTTTTTATAATATGGCGCCAGCACATCTTCAAAGGCAAACCACTGGTCATAGCGCAAATTATCGATTACTAATAATAGGGTAGGTGTATCCTTAAGTTCGGGTAGAACTAATTCCTTAAAAAGGGTATGTGACATTACGGGTCCATTACTATCATGAAACCAGTCGGCATAATTTTTTTCAATAAATTTCCCGAACTGATTATTGGCTTCAATTTTTTGTGATTCCAAAATCTCAAACATCCCGGAATCTTCTATTTCTTCTAACTGTAATTCCCAATAAATAAGCTTCTTGTAAAGATCTGCCCATTCCTCGTAAGAGTTGACCATAGATAGGTCCATCGAGATCTTTCTGAATTCCTGCTGGTAGTTGGAAGTGGTCTTTTCCGATACCAAACGAGAGTGATCGAGGTTTTTTTTAAGTGAAAGTAGTATTTGATTAGGATTGACTGGTTTTATAAGATAGTCGGCAATTTTTGAGCCAATAGCCTCTTCCATGATATACTCCTCCTCACTTTTGGTAATCATTACCACTGGAAGGGTAGCATCTATAACTTTAATTTCAGTTAATGTTTCCAAACCGGAAATTCCTGGCATATTCTCATCGAGAAAAACAATATCAAAATTCCGGGCTCTAATTTCTTCCAAAGCATCCTGACCGCTTTTGCATGTTACTACCTGATAATTTTTGCCTTCCAGGAAAATAATATGGGGCTTTAATAAATCTATTTCATCATCTACCCAAAGGATTGTAATCTTGTTCATTTAGTCCTTATCTTTACCGTTGAAAACAATAGCTATTTTGTCAAAATCAAACAAGCTTAAAATATTCAACGATCCAATTTACGGATTTATTAGAATTCCAGATGCACTAATTTTTAACCTTATAGCAGACCCCTATTTTCAAAGGCTTCGCCGCATTTCACAAATGGGGCTGTCTTATCTGGTTTATCCAGGGGCGCATCATACTCGTTTTCATCACGCATTAGGGAGTATGCATTTAATGCAGGAAGCCATACAACTACTTCGTTTTAAGGGGGTTGAGATTACAGTAGAGGAGGCTCATGGATTACTCTGTGCAATTTTATTACACGATATTGGCCATGGGCCTTTCTCCCATGCTATGGAGCATAGTTTGGTGGAAGGAATACAACATGAAGCAATTTCACACCTATTTATGGAGGAACTAAATCACAAGTTTAACGGAAGTTTAACTTTAGGAATTGAAATATTTAAAGGGACTTACAAAAAAAAATTTCTAAACCAGCTGGTAAGTAGTCAATTGGATATGGATCGTTTAGATTATTTAAAACGAGATAGTTTTTATACCGGGGTTGCAGAAGGAAATATAAATGCGGAACGCTTAATAACGATGTTAAATGTAGTGGATGACACTTTAGTTGTAGAGGAAAAAGGTATATATTCTGTGGAGAAATTTTTAATGGCCCGTCGATTTATGTATTGGCAGGTATACCTTCACAAGACCGGATTGGTAGCTGAGCAATTGCTAATTAAAACACTTAAGCGGGCCAAGGAATTGGTTGAAATGAATATTGACTTGCCCTGTAGTACATCTCTTATGTTCTTCCTGAAAAACAAAATAGATAAGACGAATTTTAATAGGGAGGTTTTGAAACGTTTTGCAAGTCTAGATGATATCGATATTTTATCGGCTATTAAACAATGGCAGTATAGTCCTGACTTTGTTTTGTCAAAACTTTGTGAGATGATTCTGAATCGAAAACTACTGAACATAAGGCTTAAGAACAAACCGGTAAAAGATAATAAATTTAAGGCTCTATTTGAAAATTTTAAAACCAAACACAAGTTGAATGATGCTGAGACCTCGTATTTTGTATTCCGCGGAATTATAGAGAACAAAGCCTATAACCAAGATAAACAGAATATAAATGTGTTGCGAAGTAATGGTAAATTAATGGATGTTGCCAAGGCATCTGATCATTTAAATTTAATAGCCCTGTCTGAGACGGTTACTAAATATTACATCTGTTACCCAAAAGAAGATCTTTAACTTCAAAATTCTGAATTTTGGCTGTCCCCAATTCCTTAAAAGTGTTTTAAAAGTCTTAGTTCCCTGATTCATAGGTATTTAGATACTTGTATATGGCGCGTTAGCATTAATCTAATTTTCTTACTTTTGTCTGAATCTAAGCACAGGGTTAAATTATTTAAAAATTTGAAATTTACAGCTAGTCAGATTGCAGGTATTTTAGAGGGTGAGATAGAAGGCAACCCAGAGGTTGCCGTACACAAATTAGCTAAGATTGAAGAAGGTGAAATTGGTTCATTAACTTTTTTGGCCAACCCTAAATACACTTCTTATATATATAGTACCGAAGCATCAATCACTCTTGTGAATAAGGACTTTATACCAGAGCAGACCCTTTCTACTACCCTGATTAAGGTTGATGATGCCTACGAATCTTTTTCCAAATTATTAGAATATTACAATCAGGTTAAGAATAACAAAACTGGTCTGGAAAGGCCAATATTTTTATCGGAATCCGCTACCTATGGAGAAAATTTCTATTTAGGGGCTTTTTCATATTTGGGTAGCAATGTAAAAATTGGCAATGATGTCAAAATTTACCCCAATGTCTATGTGGGTGATAATGTGACGATAGGTGATAATGTTCTGATTTTTGCTGGAGCCAAAATTTATTCAGAAACAATAATCGGAAATGGATGTGTAATTCATAGTGGGGCTATTATTGGCGCAGATGGTTTTGGTTTTGCACCTAATTCAAATGGTGAGTATAGTAAAGTCCCGCAAACCGGGAATGTAATTCTGGAAGAAAATGTAGATGTTGGTGCAGGAACCACTATAGATAGGGCAACTCTTGGATCAACGATACTTAGAAATGGTGTAAAACTGGACAACCAAATTCAAATTGCTCATAATGTTGAGATTGGGGAGCATACGGCTATAGCAGCTCAGACAGGTATAGCGGGTTCTACAAAAATTGGAAGAAATTGCAAGATTGGTGGCCAAGTTGGTATTGTTGGGCATATAGTTATTGGCGACAGGGTTAGGATACAGGCCCAATCGGGAATAGGCCGAAATGTGAAGGATGATGAATTCATACAGGGATCACCTGCATTTAATTATGGAGACTACAACAAATCTTATGTTCATTTTAAAAATTTACCAAAACTGGTGCACAGGATTGAAGATTTTGAGAAAAAAAGTGACGATAAATAAAGTATGGCAAAACAATGTACAATAGCTAAAGCAGTAACATTAACCGGAGTGGGCTTGCATACCGGCGAGAACGTTACCATGAAATTTGTTCCTGCGCCTGAGAATCACGGCTTTGCTTTTAAGCGCATGGATCTGGAAGGGGAGCCAATTATTGAAGCAGATGCAAATTATGTGGTTAACACCCAAAGAGGCACAAATCTTGAGAAAAAAGGAGTTAAGATCCAAACTTCTGAGCATGTACTTGCGGCATTGGTTGGTATGGAGGTAGATAATGTTTTAATAGAATTAGACGCCCCTGAACCGCCAATCATGGATGGATCTTCTAAGTTTTTTGTGGAGGCAATAGAGAAGGCCGGAATTGTAGAACAGGATACCGATCGTGAAGAATATGAAGTTAAAGAAGTAATTACGTATAAAGATGAAGCAACTGGAAGCGATATAACGATAATCCCTGCGGAGGATTACAAAATAACTACTATGGTGGATTTTGGTACCAAGGTTCTTGGAACACAGAATGCTACTCTGGAGAGAATTGCAGATTTTAAAAATGAAATTGCCGATGCCAGGACATTTAGTTTTCTACATGAATTGGAAATGCTGTTGGAGAATGGGCTTATAAAAGGTGGAGATCTGAACAATGCCATTGTTTATGTAGACAAGGAAATATCAGTTTCGACCATGAAGAAACTGGAAAAGGCATTTAAAAAGAAAAAACTATCAGTAAAACCCAATGGAATTTTAGACAATCTGACATTGCATCAACCAAATGAAGCTGCCAGGCATAAACTATTGGACGTAATCGGAGATTTGGCATTGGCAGGAACAAGAATTAAAGGAAAAGTAATTGCCAATAAACCCGGACATTATGTAAACACTCAATTTGCTAAAAAACTGTCCAAAATAATTAAATTAGAAAAACGGAATAAGGTTCCAAAATTCGATTTAAGTCAGCCTCCATTAATGGACATCACTCAAATTATGAAAATGTTGCCACACAGGCCACCTTTCCTATTGGTTGATAAAATAATGGAACTTTCTGATTCTCACGTAGTTGGAGTAAAAAATGTCACTATGAACGAACCATTTTTCGTAGGGCATTTTCCAGGTGCACCTGTTATGCCCGGTGTTTTACAGGTAGAAGCTATGGCACAAACCGGAGGAATACTGGTATTAAATACGGTTCCGGACCCTGAAAATTATCTAACTTTCTTTATGAAGATCGACAATGTTAAATTTAAGCAACAAGTAGTCCCCGGAGATACATTAATCTTTAAGTGCGATCTTATATCGCCAATACGAAGGGGAATCTGTCATATGCAGGCTTATGCATATGCTAATGGGAAATTAGTTTCTGAAGCAGAATTAATGGCCCAAATTGTCAAAACAAAACAAGAAGATTAGCATGAATCAGCCACTTGCCTACGTTCATCCAGGAGCTAAAATTGCAAAAAATGTGGTTATAGAACCATTTACCACTATTCATAACAATGTGGTAATTGGCGATGGAACCTGGATAGGCTCCAATGTCACTATTATGGAAGGAGCGCGAATAGGAAAGAACTGCAATATTTTTCCTGGCGCAGTAATATCGGCTCCACCTCAGGACTTGAAATATGAAGGGGAAGAAACCACCGTGGTAATTGGAAATAACACCACAATCAGAGAGTGTGCTACCATTCACAAAGGTACCCATGACAGAATGAAAACAGTAATTGGCAAAAATTGTCTTATTATGGCTTATTGCCACGTAGCTCACGATTGTTTTGTGGGTAATAATTGTATTTTCTCCAATAACTCAACTCTTGCCGGGCACGTAACGATTGGCGATAATGTTATTCTTGCTGGTCTGGTGGCTGTGCATCAATTTGTTTCAATTGGAAATCATGCCTTTGTAACTGGCGGATCTTTAGTTCGTAAGGATGTGCCTCCTTATGTTAAAGGCGCAAGAGAACCAATGTCATATGTTGGAATAAATTCCGTAGGACTGAGAAGAAGAGGATTTGATTCAGACAAAATTAGGGAGATACAGAATATTTACAGAATACTTTATCAAAAGAATTATAACAATACTCAGGCTGTACAGATCATTGAAGCAGAAATGGAGGCTACGCCCGAGAGAGATGAAATCTTACAGTTTATTCGTGATTCTCAAAGGGGAATAATGAAAGGCTATTTTAGTACAAATTAAGTATCCATGGCAAATACATCAGATATTAGAAAAGGATTGTGTATTAAGTACAATAATGATATTTATAAGATTATTGAGTTTTTACACGTAAAACCAGGTAAAGGACCTGCTTTTGTGCGAACGAAGCTTAAAAGTGTAACAAACGGAAGAGTTTTGGATAATACCTTCTCTGCCGGACACAAAATTGAAGATGTACGAGTGGAAACAAGGTCGTATCAGTTTTTATATTCCGATGGCACAACTTATCATTTTATGAACACGGATGATTACAATCAAATATCGCTTCAGGAAGGTAATCTTGATGCGCCGGGACTTTTAAAAGAAGGAGAAGTTGTCACTATAATGTTTAATACGGAAGATAGTATGCCATTATCTGTTGATATGCCTGCTAGTGTCATTTTGGAAGTTACTCATACAGAACCGGGACTTAAAGGAAATACGGCCACAAATGCATCGAAACCAGCGGTTGTTGAGACAGGTGCCAAAGTAAATGTTCCGCTATTTATTAATGAAGGTGATAAAATTAAAATTGATACGGAAAAGGGCTCTTATATGGAGAGAGCAAAATAAAATTATAGATATAAACACTTGTATATAAGTATATTAGAGTTCTTTATATTTAGTGTTAATTGATATATTAAATTGTAAATTTTGATAAATTTTTTGTGAAATTTCCAAATTCATATACTCTAAAAGAGATTGCAGCGATCATCAAATCTGAATATGTAGGAGCGGATGATTTTTCTGTTTATGGGATGAACGAAATACATGTTGTGGAAGAAGGCGACATTGTTTTTGTAGATCATCCAAAGTACTATGACAAAGCCTTAAGTTCTAAAGCGACTGTAGTTTTAATAAACAAAAAAGTTGATTGTCCCACTGGGAAAGCATTACTGATATCCGAAGATCCTTTTAGAGATTTTAATACCCTCACCGATTATTTTAAGCCTTTTAAAAAATCAGAACTACTGATTTCCGAATCTGCCAGAATTGGAAAAAATACTCATATTCAGCCTAATGTTTTTATTGGTAATAATGTCATAATAGGGGATCATTGCACTATTCATTCCAATGTCAGTATATATGACAATTGTATTATAGGCGATCATGTCACTATTCATGCGGGAACAGTTCTTGGAGCTGAAGCATTCTATTATAAAAACAGGCCAGAGGGCTTTGATAAATTGCTTTCCGGAGGACGTGTTGTAATAGAGGACCATGTAGATATTGGTTCACTTTGCTCAATAGACAGGGGTGTAACGGGCGATACTACAATTAAGAAAGGCAGCAAGCTTGATAATCAGATTCAGGTAGGACATGATACGGTAATTGGAGAAAAGTGTTTGATTGCTTCACAAACTGGAATTGCAGGCTGTGTTGTCATAGAGGATGAAGTTACTATTTGGGGTCAGGTTGGGATAATAAGCGGTATTACCATAGGAAAGAAAGCAGTAATAATGGCACAGGCCGGTATTGGCAGATCTCTGGAAGGGGGTAAAAGTTACTTGGGAAGTCCGGCTGGTGAATCTAGAGAAAAGTTCAGAGAATTGGCTCATCTCCGCAGTCTTCCATCAATTTTAAAAAATTTAAACAAACAATAAACAATTAACCACCTAATAATAGTTTCAAAAATATATTTTTGTATATCTAAAAGACAAATTAACAATGAGCGTATTAGTAAATAAAGATTCCAGGATAATTGTTCAAGGCTTTACCGGTAGTGAAGGTACTTTTCACTCAGAACAGATGATAGCCTATGGTACGAATGTAGTTGGCGGAGTTACTCCTGGCAAAGGTGGTCACGAACACCTCGGAAAACCGGTTTTTAATACGGTTGAGGAAGCTGTTCAAAGTGTTGGCGCAGATACTACAATCATTTTTGTACCACCGGCATTTGCCGCTGATGCAATAATGGAAGCAGCAAATGCTGGTATAAAGGTCATTATTACTATCACTGAAGGTATTCCGGTAGCTGATATGGTTAAAACGAACAATTATATTAAAGATAGAGATTGCACTTTAATAGGCCCAAATTGCCCTGGTGTAATTACGCCGGAAGAGGCCAAGGTAGGTATTATGCCGGGTTTTGTATTTAAGAAAGGAACTATTGGTATTGTTTCTAAATCTGGTACTTTAACTTACGAAGCGGCCGATCAGGTTGTGAGACAGGGATTGGGTATTACAACTGCTATTGGTATTGGTGGTGATCCTATAATTGGTACCACAACAAAAGATGCAGTAGAATTGCTAATTAATGATCCTGAAACAGAATGTGTCGTTATGATAGGAGAAATAGGTGGACAACTAGAAGCGGATGCGGCTAAATGGTATAAGGCTAGTGGTAGTAAAAAACCAATTGTAGGCTTTATTGCCGGGGAAACGGCACCTGCAGGAAGAACTATGGGGCATGCCGGTGCAATAGTAGGAGGAACAGACGATACTGCTCAGGCCAAAAAACGTATTATGCGTGAATGTGGAATAAATGTAGTGGATTCACCTGCTGAAATTGGAAAGAAAGTTAAAGAAGTGGTTGGATAATCAAAAATAACAACAATTGTCCTCGGTAAATCTGAGAGGAAAATCCCGAATTAGTCGGGATTTTTTTTAGCCTTTATGTGAAACAAAACTTATCTTTGAAATACAAGTGAGAAAACAAAACAATGATATGAAAATATTAGGCGGGAAGAATGTTATTATTACCGGTGCAAGTCGGGGTATAGGTATGGGTATTGCCCGTGTATTTGCAGAACATGGAGCAAATGTGGCCTTTACCTATAGTTCCAGTGAAGCCCCGGCACTTGAATTGGAAAAGGAGCTTAATTCTAAAGGAGTAAAGGCAAAAGCATATAAAAGTAATGCGGCAAGTTTTACTGATTCAGAAAAGCTGGTTGCACAGGTATTGGAAGATTTCGAAGGTATAGACGTCTTAATTAATAATGCAGGGATCACAAAGGATAACCTTTTAATACGGATGGGAGAAGAGGATTTCGATAACGTTATAAAAATAAATTTAAAATCTGTTTTTAATATGACCAAAGCGGTGCAGCGTACTATGTTAAAACAACGCAATGGCTCCATTATTAATATGAGTAGTGTAGTTGGTGTAAAAGGGAATGCAGGTCAAACAAATTACGCGGCATCTAAGGCAGGAATAATTGGGTTTACTAAATCCGTTGCTCTCGAACTTGGCTCCAGAAATATACGTTGTAATGCAATAGCACCGGGCTTTATTGAAACAGAAATGACGGATAAATTAGATGAAACAACTGTACAGGGATGGCGAGATGCTATACCACTGAAACGAGGTGGATCTCCTGAAGATGTTGCAAATGCCTGTTTATTTCTTGCTTCAGATCTGTCTGCTTACATTACCGGACAAGTTTTAAATGTTGATGGCGGTATGTTAACATAGCGCCCAGTTACACGATTTATTAATCCCAGCGAAAAACCACTGATCGGACCTGGTTCTGGCAGTTAGGTTTTATCCAAAAAGTTTCATGCAACTACAAACGGTATTCCTGATATTATTTGCTGCGATCTTGGCTTTTGGGTTGGTTATATTTCAGTACTACTACAAATCCAAGAGCAAAGGCTTTTTATATATAGCGCTCTCCTTTTTGAGATTTGTAGCATTATTTTGCGTGTTTTTGCTTCTAATAAATCCAAAAATCACCAAAGAGCAATATTCTTTGGAGAAAGCGAATCTAATTATCTTAGCAGACAATACTTCTTCAATTAGCCAGGCAAATGGGGTTAATCAGCTTATTAATGCCAAAAAACTGATAGAGGAGAATAATCATATTTCAGAAAAATTTAATGTCTCTGAATATGTATTTGGGACAGAATTAAATTCTTTGGATAGTTTGTCATTTGTAGAGAAAGCTACAAATATAGGACGCGCTCTTTCATCACTAAACGAGATTTTTACCGGAAGCACCGCTGCCATTTTGATTCTTACCGATGGTAACCAGACTTTAGGTGAAGATTATGAATTCTATGGAGGAAGACAAAAATTCCCAATTTTTCCTTTGGTTGTTGGAGATACAACAAGTTATCGGGATATCAAAATAGATCAGGTAAACGCAAACAAATACGCATTTTTAAAAAATAAATACCCTATAGAAATCTTCGTTTCTTATCAGGGCAAAAATACGGCTTCAACAGTACTAACCATTTCCGAAGCTGGCCAAAATCTATATAGACAACAAATTGTTCTAAGTGAGATCGAGAATTCCCAAATTATTAGTACTGTTTTGGATGCGGCTACCGTTGGAATAAAGAATATAAAGATTAACATTAGTCCTTTGGAAAATGAAAGGAATATTAGCAATAATTCCAGGCAGATAGGCGTAGAAGTAATTGACGAAAAAACCAATATTGCACTTGTGTCCAATATACTTCACCCTGATCTGGGTACATTAAAAAAGGCAATTGAAAGTAATGAGCAACGATCAGTATCAATTATAAAACCATTCTTATCACCTAATGAACTGGAGCAATATGATCTTTTTATTTTATATCAGCCAGACACTTCTTTTGAAAAGGTATATTCTTATATAAAAAGCAAAGGAGCAAATATTTTTACTATAACCGGCCCCAAGACCGATTGGAATTTTCTAAATAGAGTACAGAATAGTTTTCAAAAGAATAGTTATGATCAGAAAGAAGAAGTTACGCCTATTTTAAATCAGGGATTTACGAATTTTGATATCACAGACCTTGTGGTATCCGAATTTCCTCCCATTGAGACCACATTGGGTGAATTGCTTATTACTGCATCCTATGAAAATATGTTGAGTCAACGGATCAAGGGAGTAGATTTGAATGAACCTCTTTTTGCAGTACTTGAAACTAATTTACGCCGCGAGGCCATCCTTTTGGGTGAAAATATTTGGAAATGGCGAGTACAGAGTTACAGGGAAGATCGGCAATTCAAAAAATTTGATGATTTTATTTCTCAGGTTATTTTATTCTTAGCAAATAGAAAACCGCGAAGTCGGCTCACAATGGAGTATGAAAATATTTATCAAGGATTAAATGAAGCAACCATTAAAGCTACTTATTTTGATGAAACATTTGTTTTTGATAATAATGCAACAATAAATATAACAATAAATGGTCTTGAGAATAGCACTAGCAGGCAAATACCAATGTTGCTTAGGAATGGTTATTATGAAGCTGATATTCGTACCCTCCCACCTGGGGATTACAACTTTGTTGCCAATGTTAAGGATGAAAATCTTACAAAAACTGGAAAATTCACAATTCTGGAATATGATTTAGAACAGCAATTGTTATCCAGCAATTATAAGAAATTAGAAAGGTTGGCAAAAGCTACCAAAGCCACCCTTTATTTTCCTTCTGATGCCTCTAAATTCATTGAAGACGTAATTAAAGATAATAGGTTTGTACCAATCCAGAAAAGCAAGCAAAATGTCGTATCTTTGATAGATTTTAAAATCCTCTTGGGAATCATTGTTGCCGCTTTGACCGCCGAGTGGTTTATAAGAAAATATAACGGACTAATTTAATATTAAATCTAATGGATAAATTACCTAAAATAGCGCTGCCAGCAGTGTTTATAATTATTTTATTGATTATACTAATTTCTAAATCAGCAGTGACCATAGGTTCTGGTGAAGCAGGGGTTCTGTATAGAACTTTTGGGAACGGTGTGGTGACAGATGAACCACCCCTTAATGAAGGCTTTCACATTGTGGCACCCTGGAATAAAGTTTTCATTTATGAAGTAAGACAACAAGAAGTTTTTGAAAAGATGAAAGTACTTTCCAGTAATGGATTGGATATTCAGCTTGATGCATCTGCCTGGTTTCAACCAGATTATATTTCACTAGGCAAATTACATCAGGAAAAAAGTGAGGCGTATAAAGAACGTATTCTCCTTCCTGCAATTAGATCTGCAGCTCGCAGTGTAGTAGGGAGATATACCCCTGAACAGTTATACTCTAGTAAACGAGACGCCATTCAGGTTGAGATTTTTGAGGAAACACGGAATATAGTCGAGGATCAATATATACAATTGAACGAAATTCTTATTCGTGATGTTACGCTCCCACCAACAATTAAGGAGGCCATCGAAAGAAAACTAAAGCAGGAACAAGAATCCTTGGAATATGAATTTCGTTTGGTTACGGCATCCAAGGAGGCGGAAAAAGTTCGTATTGAAGCTCAGGGAAAGGCCGATGCCAACAGGATACTTAGTGCGTCATTGACAGATAAAATCCTCAAGGATAAAGGTATAGATGCTACCCTAAAAATGGCAGAATCACCTAATTCCAAAGTGGTGGTAATAGGCTCAGGTGGGGATGGGTTACCTCTTATTTTAGGAAATAATTAATTACAATAAGTTTTGTGAAATAAAAATAAATTCTAATTTTACAATCTAATGAGAAATAAAAATACACATCATCATTTGTACACTGGCGCTCAGGCGAGGTAGAAATGTATTGTTGTATTCCAAAATATATCTAACCCGTTTGAGCAATCAAACGGGTTTTGCTTTTAAGCCTTTTTGGTAGCTTGAAAAAGAAATTAAAAAAATGGAAAAATTAAAAATAGCCATACAAAAGTCGGGAAGGCTTAACCAAGATTCTATAAAAGTTCTAAAAGATTGTGGTATTTCTATTAACAATGGTAAAGATCAATTAAAAGCTTCTGCCAGAAACTTTCCAATGGAAGTGTTTTACCTTAGAAATGGGGATATTCCGCAATATCTTAAAGACGGTGTCGTAGATATCGCCATTATTGGTGAGAACGTGCTGAAAGAAAAAGGAAGCAATATCGTTGTGGCGGAAAAGCTGGGTTTTTCAAAATGCAGGGTTTCTCTGGCCGTCCCAAAATCTAGTGCTTATTTAAAGATTAAAGATTTGGAAGGAAAGCGAATTGCTACCTCATATCCAAATACGCTAAATGCATACCTTGAAGATAAAGGGGTACAAGCCGAGCTGCACATTATTAACGGGTCGGTAGAAATAGCTCCAAATATTGGATTAGCAGATGCCATTTGTGACATAGTATCCAGTGGTAGTACTTTATTCAAAAATAACCTTGAAGAGGTAGAAGTAATGCTCAGGAGTGAAGCTGTTTTGGCTGTCTCACCATTGATCGCCGAGAAGCAGAAGGTAATTCTGGAAGATCTGAGATTTAGAATAAAAGCGGTGTTGGTCGCCAGGCAATCCAAATATATTTTGATGAATGCTCCTAACGACAAATTAGAGGATATTATTAAATTATTACCGGGAATGCGGAGTCCAACGGTATTACCATTGGCCGAGGAGGGCTGGAGCTCCGTTCATACGGTAATCAATAAAGATAAATTCTGGGAGGTCATAAATGAATTGAAAAAGGCAGGTGCTGAGGGAATATTAGTATGCCCGATTGAGAAAATGGTGTTATGAAAAAAATATTCAATCCTAAAAAACAAGACTGGCCATTTATTCT
>CAZHWD010000097.1:0-5424 GCA_964536335.1 uncultured Eudoraea sp.
TTTTTAACGGCATTAAATTTTTCAAGTCTTTTCCGTACCGTTAGTTCTGCTTTTTCCCGAATAGAACAAGTGTTTATCAAAACAAGGTCGGCCTCTTCCAAAGAATTCGTGGTGTTAAATCCTTCTTGCGTTAAGATGGAAGCAACAATTTCGCTGTCTGAAAAATTCATCTGACAGCCGTAACTCTCAATATATAAATTACGGATGTTTTTCTGGTCTTTATCCAGCACTAGCGCGGTACCCTGATTTTTTTCCTCAATAATTTTCTCCATTCTTTTGTCTCTTCTACGATAGCTCAAACAGTCTGCAAAGATAATATATTCTGCATACTAGTGACAAATTGACAGTTAATTATTTAACAAAATTTACGCAACTGGACGTTATAATAAGTATCTACTTTAATACAACCCAATATTCTTAATATAACAATCGAGCTATGAAAAAAAGTATTTTAACCCTGCTACTTGTTTTAGGTTTAGTATCCTGTGACAAAAAAGAAGAAGGCGATTATGCCGAATACCTTGTGGCAACGCCAATAACAATGAGCGTGACAGAATTTAAAAATAGCGTGGATGTAGTTGCGCCAAGACCTATTAATGAATCTGGTAAGATCTATGCCTATGAGAATTACATATTTGTTAATGACAAATACAAAGGAGTACATGTTATTGATAATAGCGACCCAAGTTCTCCTCAAAAAATTTCATTTATTAAAATAGCAGGTAACGTAGATATTTCTGTTAAAGGAAATTACCTTTACGCCGACAGTTTAACAGACTTAATAGTATTAGACATTTCTGAAATTAATGCTGTTAGAATTGTTAACCGCATGGAAGACGTATTACGCAATAATGTTGTATGGCCCGTCGCTGATATATACGAATATGAGGGGATAAATTATCAGAATGAAATTTTAGTAGGGTGGGATGTTAAGACTGAAAGCAGATTGAAATCTGAAGTATATAATCGTTTTGACGATCAGATTTTGCTGGCTGAATCTGCCAATGATAGCCAGGTTGGACAAGGAGGTTCGTTGGCGCGATTTAAAATTGTAAATGATTATTTGTATGTTGTAGACAGCCACACAATTAATGTGTTTGAAATTAGTGATTTGGAAAACCCCAGGGATCTGGAAGATATATATGCCGGTTTCGATATTGAAACAATTTTTAACAGAGGAAACAATTTGTTTTTAGGAAGTATGCGGGGTATGTACATATATGATATAAGCACTCCGGCCGCACCAACATTTATTTCAGAATTTCAACACGGCACTGCTTGTGACCCTGTAGTAGTTGATGGAGATTATGCCTATGTTACATTACGTGGCGGTAATAATTGCGGAGCAACTGAAAGTGGTTTATTTATTGTTGATATTTCGGACATTACAACACCTGTTCTGGCAACTTCATACGCAATGGATGAACCTTATGGGTTGGGAATAAAAGAAAACAAATTATTTATCTGTGATGGGAAATCTGGTCTTAAGGTTTATGATAAAACTAATATTGATAATCTTGTATCATTAAATCATTATGAGAATATTATCACTTTTGATGTCATTCCAATGGATGAAACTTTGATAATGATTGGTGATGAAATCCTATACCAGTATAGATATTTAGATAATGATATAGAACTAATCAGTTCTATGATTCTAAACTAAATACTTTTCATGTTTTTTGGAAACATCCCGTATTTTGGGATGTTTTTTTATGCTTTAATATGGACTAAAAACAGCAAATAAAAAATTTGACATACTTTTGTTTCTTCAAAAACTGATGAATGGCTAAGAATTTAGTAATCGTAGAGTCGCCTGCAAAGGCCAAAACAATAGAAAAATTTCTTGGAAAAGACTTTAAAGTTGAATCCAGTTTTGGCCATATAGCCGATCTTCCTTCCAAGGAGTTAGGAGTTGATGTAGAAAAGGACTTTAAACCTAAATATATTGTTGACCAGGACAAGAAGGCCCTGGTGAAAAAGCTGAAGGACCTTGCCAAAAAAGCAGACACCATATGGCTGGCGAGTGATGAAGACCGAGAAGGAGAAGCTATTTCGTGGCATTTGGCGGAGACACTTAACCTTGATAAATCCAGAACTAAGCGTATTGTGTTTAATTCAATTACCAAGTCTGCTATTCAAAAGGCAATTGAAAACCCCAGAGAAATAAATTATAACCTGGTAAACGCCCAGCAGGCGAGAAGAGTTCTTGATAGACTGGTTGGATACGAGCTATCACCTGTTCTTTGGAAAAAAATTAAACCTGGCTTATCTGCTGGAAGGGTTCAATCTGTAGCTGTTCGTTTAATTGTTGAAAGGGAACGCGACATTGATGTTTTTAATCCTGAAGCTTCCTTTAAGGTAGTGGCGGAATTTAAAACGGAGAATGGGAATGGTTTTGGAGCAAAACTCGGAAAGAGCTTCCAAACTAAAGCAGAGGCTCAGGTATTTTTAAACAAAAATGCAGGGGCCCTATTTAATGTTGCAAGTCTGGATAAAAAACTTGCAAAAAAATCACCCGCCGCACCATTTACTACTTCCACTTTACAACAGGAGGCATCCCGTAAATTAAATTTCTCAGTGGCCAGAACTATGCAGATTGCCCAGCGTTTATATGAAGCTGGTTTAATTACTTACATGAGGACAGACAGTGTAAATTTATCGGGAGAAGCAATCGGGGCTGCTAAAGACACCATTATTCGGAATTATGGTGAACAGTACAGTAAAGTGAGAAATTATAAAGGCAAATCTAAAGGAGCTCAGGAAGCACATGAGGCGATACGACCCACGGATATGAATTTACAATCTCCTTCACAGGAGAGAGATCAGTCTAAATTATATGAATTGATTTGGAAACGTACGCTTGCCTCGCAAATGAGCGATGCACAATTAGAACGTACTAATGTAAAAATCAAATCGAACTCTTATCAGGAAGAATTTTCCGCGAACGGTGAAGTCATTAAATTTGATGGATTTTTAAAAGTATATCTCGAGGGTAAGGACGAAGAGGATATGGCTGATGAGCAGGAAGGTTTGCTTCCGGCAATGAAAACCGGCGATCAGTTATTCTTTAATTATATGACCGCAACTGAACGGTTTACAAGACCCCCGTATAGATATACAGAGGCTACATTGGTAAAGAAACTGGAGGAGCTGGGTATTGGAAGACCCTCAACCTATGCCCCAACAATTTCGACTATTCAAAACAGGGGTTATGTGGAAAAAGGAAGTATTGAAGGAGAAGAACGTAAGTATTCACAACTGATTTTGAAATCAGATAAAGTTGAGAAAAAATCTCTTACAGAATTAATAGGGTCAGATAAAGGCAAATTGGTGCCCACAGATATAGGGATGATTGTCAATGATTTTTTGGTAAATCATTTTGCGCATATTTTGGATTATAACTTTACTGCTAAAGTGGAGAAAGATTTTGACGAAATTGCTGAAGGTTTGGAAGATTGGAAAAAGGTAATGAAAGACTTTTATAAGGACTTTCACCCCAATGTACTGGATGTTGAGGAGAACGCGGAACGGGCAAGCGGAGAACGTGTCCTGGGTACAGATCCTAAATCGGGGAGACAGGTAGCCGTTCGTTTGGGACGCTTTGGCCCAATGGTTCAAATTGGTACGGTTGAGGAAGAGGACAAGCCATTATTTGCTAGTTTACTCCCGGAACAATCCCTTAATACGATTACCTATGAGGAAGCAATGGAACTTTTCCAACTTCCCAGAAAATTGGGTGTATTTGAAGGAGAGGAAGTTGAGGCCAATGTTGGCAGATTTGGGCCTTATGTTAGATTCGGCAAAAAATTTGTCTCTCTGGACAAAGGCGAAAGTGCCTTTGATGTTGATCTTGAAAGGGCAATAGAATTAATTCGCGCAAAGCAAAAAGCAGATGCTCCTATTGCGGTTTATGAAAATAAAGATGTTATCAAAGGTAAAGGTCGCTTTGGACCGTTTATCAAATGGGATGGGATGTTCATTAATGTGAATAAAAAGTATGATTTTGATAATCTCACAGAAGCTGATATTATTGAGTTAATAGAATCTAAAAAACAAAAAGAGGCAGATAAACTTGTCAGGGAATGGTCTGATGAAGGCATTCGGGTTGAAAAGGCGAGATGGGGAAGGCATACAATTATCAAAGGAAAGACCAAGGTTGAGCTTGCCAAAGAAGTAGATGCTGCCAACATCTCTTTGGAAGATGCACAAGCATTACTCGAAAAGAAAAAACCCTCAAAGAAGACTAAAAAAACCTAAGATTAGCGTACAAATATGGCGTTCGATTTTTTACTTCCTGTTAATGAAATGGCCCTCGCACACTGTGAACTATTACCACCACAATCTCTTGGCAGGAATATTTTTAAACATACAGAAAAAAAAGGATTACCTGTCTTAGCCAATGCTTCTTTTGCTTTAATGGGAGTTTTGGAATCGAGAAATGCATTTGAAAAGAAAACAGAGCGGTTAGATACCACTGAGATCAGAATTCAGCTTTATAAGCTTATGATGGGTAATTGGAACTCAGTCTTTGTCGACCTCGGTGATATAGAAGAAGGAGAATCAGTCGAGGACACTTATTTTGTTGTAAAGGAAATTGTAGCAGAATTACTTGAAGAAAATGTGATTCCGATTATAATTGGGGCCACTCAGGATATTACTTACCCTACCTACAGGGCATTTGATAAAATTAAGGATATGGTAAATCTGGTGTCCATAGACAGCAGGTTCGATTTCGGGGCAGATGAGGAACTTATTTCTTCGCATTCCTATATGAGTAAAATAATTACAGATAAGCCCAACAATCTTTTCAACTTTTCAAATATTGGATATCAAAGCTATTTTAATGCCCAGGAAGAAATAGATCTGATGGACCGCCTATTTTTTGATGCCTACAGACTTGGAGAGATAACTTCCGATATTTCCTTGGCAGAACCCGTATTGAGAAACGCACATATTGTTAGCCTGGATGCCAGGGTGATAAAAGCAGGCGAGATTGATGGGTCCAAGAATTATTCACCAAATGGGTTTAATGGAAGAGAAATATGTGCCATAGCCAGATATGCCGGTATGAGTGATAATGTGGCAGTATTTGGAATATTTGAAAGCGAGAATACGGTACAATCCTTTCAATTAATTTCACAGATTATATGGTATTTTATTGAAGGATATAATTTTAGAATTAAAGAATTACCGAGTGCCAAAAGCAAAGACTTTAACAAGTTTAATGTACCTACAGAAACGGAACAATTAATTTTTTATAAAAGTTTACTTACCGAAAGGTGGTGGGTTGAGATTCCATCAATTTTATCTTCACATAATAAATTAAATTCACCTGCGTTATTACCATGCACTGAACAGGACTATTTAGACGCATGTAACCAAAATATTCCCGAAAGGTGGTTCAAGGCCTATAAGAAAGGT
>CAZHWD010000098.1:0-12417 GCA_964536335.1 uncultured Eudoraea sp.
GGGGAATTGATTTTTATTTTTCTAAATTTCGGCAAATTGCAGTTCAATAACAATTAATAAGGAACTTTTAGCGGATAATTCAATTATGGACAATTTAGATTATGGTATTATCGGAAATTGCAGGAGTGCAGCATTAATTTCTAAAACCGGCTCCCTGGATTGGTGTTGTTTGCCTGAATTTGATTCGTCATCAGTTTTTGCAAAGATATTAGATGAGAAAATTGGGGGCAGTTTTGAAATCCATGTTTCAGAAGAATACACTGTAAGCCAGCGATATAAGAAAAATACAGCTGTCCTGATCACAAGATATTCTGACGGCGACAATGCTTTTGAACTTCATGATTTCATGCCCAGGTATTACGCTGAAAACGGGGACTATCATGCACCTCCTGAATTAGCGCGGCATGTAAGACATATTAATGGGAAACCAAAATTTAAAGTGCTATATGATCCAAAACTGGCGTATGCGATAGGGGAGACCCGGTCTTATGTAAAAAAGAATTTTATTGTTAGCGTTACTGACAATGAAATATTTGATACTGTCTTTTTATATACTTCTTTCAATAAAAATGCAGTCATGGAAGGAAGGGAGTTAGAGGTCACAAAAAATGGGTATTTTTTACTGACTTATAATGAGAAGATATTACAACCCGATTCGAGGAAGATTTATTTAAACCTCGAAAATACAAAAGTCTATTGGCTCAATTGGACCAATAGAACGCCAAAATACAATCAGTATAATAAAGAAATTACAAGAAGCGCCATAACGCTTAAACTATTGAGCTATGATAAAACTGGTGCGGTCCTGGCAGCTGCAACCACTTCTTTACCCGAAACCATAGGTGAAGTTAGAAATTGGGATTATCGTTTTTGCTGGATTAGGGATGCATCTATGGTTATAAAAGTCATGGCCCATTTAGGGCATAAGAACGTGGCCAGGAGATACCTTCAGTTTATTATTGACCTTATTCCGCATAAAGACGAGAAACTTCAGATAATGTACGGCATAAACAAAGAAAAAAACCTTAACGAGGAGACTCTAGATCACTTAAGCGGATATAAAGGTTCCAAACCTGTGCGTGTTGGTAATGCTGCCTATGAGCAAAAGCAAAATGATATGTATGGCATTCTAATGGATGTAATTCACGCCCAGTTGGTAAAATTTAGCACTAATATAGAGAATGGGGAAGAATTATGGGGTATAACCAAAGGCATTGTCTGGATCGTGGCTAGGCACTGGAAAGAGGCTGATAAAGGGATATGGGAATTGAGAACTGAAGAAAAGCATTTTACTTTTTCTAAAGTGCTTTGTTGGGTGGCAATTGACCGGGCTATAAAGGTTGCCAGGATACTTAAAAAAACCCGGAAACTTGAAAGATGGGTAGAATTAGAACAGGAAATTAAAGAAGATATTTATTCAAAATCCTGGAATAGCGAGGTGAATGCATTTACCCAATCTTATGGATCTGGCCACCTGGATGCTTCTGTTCTATTGATGGAAACTTATGGATTTATTCATGCCCGGCACCCTAGATTTGTAAATACGGTATTAGCAATTGAAAAAGAATTAAGTAATGATGGATTGTTGTACAGGTATAAGAATGCGGACGATTTTGGATTACCTTCATCCTCATTTACTATTTGTACATTCTGGTTTATTAACAGCCTTTTTAAGATAGGAGAAGAAGAAAGAGCACAACAGCTTTTTGATAAATTATTGAGCTATAGTAATCATTTAGGGCTTTTTAGTGAAGATATTGATTTCAAAACAAAAAAATTGCTTGGGAATTTCCCTCAGGCATACTCACATTTAGCTTTAATAGAATGCGCTGTTAATTTTGCTAACAAGGCCAGTGAGGAAAAAGTTTTAGAGTCTATGCGCTAACAATTGACCAGAAATTGAAACGCTATGTCGTTTGGGGTTAGATGATTTATGCATTTAATAAAAGAATAGCTTTTCTTTTAATATTTTCGAGTAATTCCTCAAAGTGTTCTTCATTAGTGAATGGATTCATAATAGTAGCCCTCAGGTAAATAATTCCTTTAATTTTTGTTTGCACAATATAAAATTCACCTTCTTCCAGAAGTTTTTGCCGAACTGTTGCATTAATTTTATTAAGACTGGGGAGATCTCTATCTTTATTGATAAATCTGAAACAAATGATATTAGACATTGGTTTTACAGCTATTTCAAATAATGGGTCATTTTCTAAAATCTCACCAAACCTTTGTCCCAGATCATAAAGTGTTGTTACGAACTCATCAAATACATCTTTGCCATAAATTTTGAGTAGGGTATACCAGTGAAGACTCATCATATATTTGGTGCATTCAAAAGTTCGCTTTGCTAAATTATACCAATCTTCTTCCTCCGACTCCTGTAGTAAATAGTCTGCCTTTTGCCTAAAGGTATTATGTGAGTCCTGACCTTCCTTAAACAACAAAGCCGTTGTAATTGAGGGCATCATCATCATTTTATGTCCATCAATAACAATAGAGTCAGCCTTCTTCATCCCCTTGAGCAATGACTTGTATTTTGAAGAATATATAGCTCCGCCCCCATGCGCTGCATCAATATGAAACCAAATTCCTTTCTTCAAAGCAAAATCTCCTATTGCATCCAAGTCGTCGTAAATTCCGGTAGCGGTTGAAGGCGCACTTCCCACAACTGCAATAACTTCATACCCTTCATGAATAGTCTTGTGGTAGGATTTTTCCAATAGCTCTGTTTTTAGAGCGAATTTTTCGTCAACAGGTATTTTTACAATTCCTTTTTCCCCCATTCCCATGATTCTTGCAGCTCTGTCTATGCAGTAATGTGCCTCCTCGGAGACTATTATGGCCAACTTATTTGAATTGCCCTTTTCCCAAATATCGTTCCGCACTATTTTCTTGCGGGCACTCAGAAGCGCAGTAAGATTTGCTAATGTTCCACCAGAAGTTAAAAATCCATTGGCCTTATTGCCATATCCAATTTCCTTGCATAATTGTTCAACCACAACACGCTCCATTGCGGTTGGAGCCATTCCCATTTCATAGATCCCCATCCCATTGTTAAGAATCGCATTTAACAAACTTGTGAGACCAGTCACAGGTGCAACCGGACTTATCTGATGACCCATATAGTGAGGATGATGAAGATGTATGCTCCTCTTTATGATTTCATGGTTCAGATCGGATGGATTTCCATTCAAAAGAAAGCTGTTCCAGAATTTGTATTCTTCCGAAGGTACTTCCCAATTGATAACTTTTGATGAAGTTTTATTCATGGTTTTATTCAGATGATCTGCCAGAATATCCACTAATTGATGCGCGTTTTCTCTAAAATCCTCGGGAGAATAAGCTGCTTTTAAAAGTTGTTTGTCCATGCTTTAAAATTAGAAAGTTAGCTTTTGTTAAACAAGCCTTACTTTTTTAATTCACAAGTTAATAAAATGAGTATCAGACAATGAATCTTGTCTCTAACAAGTATAACAAATCAGTATTGTTTCGCTAAATTTGTAGGATTAAATTAAAAGGTATAAAATCATGAAATTGAAACATGTTGTAAGTAGTTTTCTTGTAATATTAGTGTTGTGGTCTTGTAGGGAAAAAGTAATGCCAGAGGAGACTGTGCTAGTCACAGATAATGAATTTGAATACGTAGTAGATCAATTTGCAGACCTCAGAGTACTCCGTTATCAGGTTCCGGGTTTTGAGGAACTCGCCTTAAAAGAAAAAAAATTGGTTTATTATTTAACACAAGCTGGTTTGGCTGGCCGGGATATTATATGGGATCAGAATTACAGGCATAATCTTGAAATCAGGTCGGCGTTGGAAAACATTTACACCACATTTGAGGGTGATAAATCTACTTATGACTGGAACTCATTTGAAGTGTATCTAAAAAGAGTATGGTACTCCAATGGAATTCATCATCATTATTCCAATGATAAAATAAAACCCGGTTTTTCTAAAGAATATTTAAATTACTTACTTGCTGAAACAAATACCGAATTGAAAGGAGAGCCTTTTGAAGTTATTTTTAATGAAGTGGATAGCAAAAAGGTGAATAAAAAGAAAGGAGTTGATAATGTGGCCTCCTCAGCGGTTAATTTTTATTCTCCGGATATCACCGATGCCGATGTGGATGAATTCTATAAAACGGCATATAAAGGCCCGGAGGCACAGCCAATAGAAACTGGTCTAAATTCTACTCTAGTGAAAGAGAACGGCAAATTGGTTGAGAAGGTATGGAAATCTGGGGGGTTATATGGTACTGCTATAGACGAAGTAATCAAATGGCTCGAAAAAGCTCAGACTGTAGCCGAAAACGAAAAACAAGCCAAGACTTTAGGATTACTAATAGAGTATTACAAAACAGGAAGTCTAGACGCATGGGATGCGTACTGTATAGAATGGGCGACTTCCACTCAAGGTAATATAGATTGGATAAATGGCTTTATAGAAGTTTATAATGATCCCAAGGGTTATAGGGGATCTTACGAGAGCATTATTGAGATAAACGATTTTGATATGTCAAGAAAAATGGCTGTACTCTCGGAAAACGCGCAATGGTTTGAAGATAACTCTACTTTAATGGAAGAGCATAAAAAAGACAATGTAGTTGGGGTTTCTTATAAGACCGTTAATGTTGCCGGAGAAGCCGGTGATTCCTCCCCAAGTACCCCTATTGGTGTAAATCTCCCTAATAATAATTGGATACGCCAGCAACATGGAAGTAAGTCTGTATCATTGGGAAATATAGTTGATGCCTATAGTAATGCCGGAGGTAGTGGCAGATTAAAAGAGTTTGCCAATGACGAAGAGGAAATCATGCTTGAAGAAAAATACGGTAAACTGGCAGATAAACTACATACCGCATTGCATGAAGTAATAGGACATGCTTCAGGGCAAATAAATCCGGGGGTTGGACAACCTAAGGAGACATTAAAGAATTACAGATCAACCATAGAAGAAGGTAGAGCCGACCTGGTAGGACTTTATTTTGTTATGGATCCTAAGCTGGAGGAATTGGGTCTGGTAGAAAACTGGGAAGAAACGTCTAAAGCTTCATATGATGGATATATAAGAAATGGTCTGATTACCCAATTGATAAGAATTGAATTAGGAGATGATGTGGAAGAGGATCATATGGTGAACAGACAGTGGGTATCAGCCTGGGCATTTGAAAAAGGTAAACCCAACAATGTCATAGAAAAAGTAACCAGGGACGACAAAACATATTTTAAGATAAATGACTACGATGAACTACGTGAATTATTTGGAGAATTATTGCGTGAAACCCAAAGGATAAAGTCCGAAGGTGATTATAAAGCCGCCCAGGATTTGGTAGAAGGCTACGGAGTAAAAGTAGATCAGGCGTTGCACGCTGAAGTTTTGGATAGAAATGCGCAATTTAAGTCTGCACCTTATAGCGGATTTGTTAATCCTGTACTGGTCCCAACTTCTAATGAAGAAGGTGAAATTATTGAAGTTGAACTAGTTCAGCCCGTAAGTTTCGAGGAACAGATGTTAAACTATTCGGCCAATTATGGTTTTCTATATTCACAGAATTAAACAAAAAGCTATTTAAGGGTATTCTTACTAATAAAAAGCCGCTCTATTGAGCGGCTTTTCTATCCCAAAATAAATTGAATTGAATTCACTTAGTCAAAACTATAGTTGTTATCTGAGGCCACCTTGTCCGCAATTTCCGCTCTAAGTGCAGCAACATTAGGCTGATTGGCGTATTTTGTAAATCGTTTTAATCCCATAAGCATCATTCGTTGTTCATCACCATCTGTAAATGAGACTATTGCTTCCTTGCCTTTTTGTATTACTATATCCACTGCATTGTATAAATACAGCCTGGACATTGCAATTTGTGCAGCTTGGTTTTCTTCCCCTAATCTTTTGGAATTTTTCTGCGTTCTAAGAATAGTAGATTCAGCCATATATATTTCTATTAATATGTCTGATGCAGCCAATAATACCTGTTGGTGCTTTTCCAGATCAGTACCAAACTTTTGTACTGCACTTCCGGCTACCATCAAAAATACCTTCTTAAGTCGCCATATCATATCTTTTTCTTCCGAAAAGAGCTTAGAATAATCAGGAGTATCAAAAGACGGTATTCCCATAAGTTCATCAGCCACCTTAGTTGCAGGACCCAATAAATCTACATGGCCTTTCATTGCTTTTTTCACCAGCATACCAACTGCTAACATTCTGTTTATTTCATTGGTACCTTCATATATACGTGCTATACGGGCATCTCTCCATGCTGATTCCATTGGGGTATCTGCGCTAAAACCCATTCCGCCAAAGATCTGGATACCTTCATCTGTCGTTTGTTGAACATCTTCAGATACTGCCACCTTTAATATTGAACATTCTATTGCATATTCTTCAACGCCTTTTAGTTCTGCCTCTTGGTGCGAATTACCTTCAGCAACACGGATGGCTATCCTATCTTCAATGTTCTTGGCAGCCCTATAGCAGGCAGATTCTCCGGCATATGCATTCGAAGCCATTTGCGCAATTTTTGCCTTAATAGCACCGAAATTTATGATTGGAGTTTTAAATTGAATCCTTTCGTTGGCGTACTTAACTGCCTCGCCAAGCACTCTCCTTTGAGCTTCCAGACAAGCTGCAGCTAATTTTATTCTTCCAATATTCAAAGCATTCATTGCTATCTTAAATCCATTCCCTCGCTCCGAGAGCATATTTTCAACGGGGACTTTGGTATCGCTGAAAAATACCTGTCGGGTGGAGGAGGAGTGAATACCTAATTTTTTTTCTTCATCTCCCATCGTGATTCCATTTGAAGGATCATTTTCAACTATAAAACCTGTAATGTTTTTATCGTCTCCTACTCTGGCAAAAACAATAAATAATTTACAGAAGCCCGCATTGGAAATCCACATTTTTTGACCACTAATATGATAATGCTTTCCGTCTTTGGACAATACCGCCTTGGTTTTTCCGGAATTCGCATCTGAACCTGCACCTGGTTCAGTAAGACAATAAGCTCCGAACCATTCACCTGATGCCAGTTTGGGCACATATTTCTTTTTTTGTTCTTCTGTACCGTAAAGGGTGATTGGCATAGTTCCTATTCCGGTATGCGCTCCAAAAGCCGTACTAAATGAACCTGTAGCTCCGGAAATATAATCACATACCAGCATCGTAGAAACAAATCCCATGCCCAGACCTCCATAGGCCTCAGGAACAGCTACACTTAACAGACCTAATTCACCGGCCTTGCGCATGCACTCTTCCGTATAGGCATAATCTTTTTTTTCAAATCTTTCCCAATGCGCCCATAGTTCACGATCTACAAACTCCTTAGTACTTTCACGCATCATTTTTTGCTCTTCGGTCAGATCTTCAAGCGTAAAAATATCTTCGCATTTTGTTTCTTTAACCAAAAACTGACCACCACGTAAGATATCTTTGTTAATTGTTTCTGTACTCATTTTATATTTCTTTATTTGATATTAATTTAAAAATTCGTAGATGCCAGCTGCACCCTGGCCCGTACCTACACACATGGTTACCATTCCGTATTTACCTTTCATGTCGCCTTTGCGCATTTCATCAAATAATTGGACAGAAAGTTTAGCTCCTGTACAGCCCAGGGGATGACCCAGGGCTATGGCTCCTCCATTAACATTAACCAGCTCTTGATTAAGGTTTAATTCCCTTATAACTGCGAGGGATTGAGAGGCAAAAGCCTCATTAAGCTCTATAAGTGAAATAGCATCCTGTCTTAAACCTGCTTGTTTTAATGCTTTAGGGATTGCCTTAACAGGACCAATTCCCATGATCCGTGGTTCTACACCGGCAGCCGCATAATTTACCAGGCGGGCAATTGGTTCTAACTTTAACTCCTTAACCATTTCTTCACTCATCACCATTACAAAAGCTGCACCATCACTCATTTGTGAAGAATTACCTGCTGTAACACTGCCATCTGCTGCAAATACAGGTCTTAATTTGGCAAGAACTTCTTTAGAAGTATCTGCTCTAGGGCCTTCATCTTTATTAACTGTGTAGGTATTTGTTTCTTTCTTGCCTGCCGAATTAACATAGGTGTGTTCTACTTCGATAGGCACAATTTGATCCTGAAACTTATTTTCCTTTTGCGCTTTTAAGGCTTTCATGTGAGAGTTGTAGGCAAAATCATCCTGATCTTCTCTTGAAACCTTAAATTGTTTGGCCACAGCCTCCGCTGTTAATCCCATACCCCAGTAATAATCTTCATGTCCTTCTTTGGCGATTTCGTAATCTGGGGTTGGCTTGTATCCTCCCATTGGAATGTAACTCATGCTTTCGGCTCCGCCTGCTATTATACAATCTGCCATGCCCGACTGTATCTTGGCTGTGGCGATACCTATGGTTTCCAGTCCAGATGCACAATAGCGGTTTACTGTAACGCCGGGAACATCATCTATCTCCAATCCCATTAAGGATATAAGACGAGCCATATTAAGTCCTTGTTCCGCTTCCGGCATTGCGTTGCCTACAATCACGTCATCAATTCTTTTTTTATCGAACTGTGGCAGCTCATTCATCATGTATGCAATGGTCTCTGCTGCCAATTCATCAGGTCTTTTAAAACGAAATAATCCCCTTGGTGCTTTGCCAACTGCTGTTCTATAAGCCTTAACGATATATGCTGTTTTCATTTTTTTAATTTCTAAGTGGTTTACCTGTTTTTAACATGTGCTGAATTCTTTCCAATGTCTTTCTCTCAGTACAGAGCGATAAAAAGGCCTCTCGTTCCAAATCCAATAAGTATTGCTCACTTACCAGACTTGCTTCTGATAAATCTCCTCCGGCCATTACATAAGCTAATTTATCTGCGATTTTTTTATCGTGTTCACTAATGTAGTGACCTGCTTCCATAGAATCTGTTCCTACCAGGAACATGCCCAAAGCCTGTTTCCCCAAAACCTTTACATCCTTTCTTTTGATAGGCTGCGTATAACCGCCTTCAGCCAAAAGTTTCGCCTGTGCCTTGGCCGTCGCAATCTGCCGATCTTTATTTACGACAACGATGTCCTTTCCTTTTTGCAGGACACCTAAGTCGTATGCTTCATATGCTGAAGTAGATACTTTGGCCATTCCAATAGTCAGAAAATATTCCTGCAACACATTTAATTCTACATCATTCTTTCTGAATATGTCAGATGCCCTTAATGCCATTTCTTTGGAACCACCACCTCCCGGTATGACTCCAACTCCAAATTCGACTAATCCAATGTAGGTTTCAGCTGCTGCAACAACTTTATCAGCATGCATTGATAGCTCACATCCACCGCCCAGACACATTCCATGAGGAGCTGATACTGTTGGGATAGAAGAATAACGCATGCGCATCATTGTATCCTGAAAGTATTTAACAGCCATATTCAATTCATCGTACTCCTGTTCAACGGCCATCATGAATATCATTCCTATATTGGCTCCTACGGAAAAGTTAGCCGCCTGATTACCTATAACAAGCCCTTGAAAATCCTTCTCAGCAAGGTCTACTGCTTTATTTAAACCAGACAAAACATCTCCGCCTATAGTATTCATTTTAGATTGGAATTCTACATTTAATATTCCATCACCAAGGTCTTCTATGACGACGCCACTATTTTTAAATACTTCATTGGATTTTCTTATGTTATCCAAAATAATAAAAGCATCCTGGCCGGGCACCTTAGCCATGGTCTTCTGCGGAATATCATAAAAATGGGTGGCCCCATCCTTAATGCTGTAGAATGAAGTGGCACCTGAGTCCTTAAGCTCCTTAATCCAAGCTGCCTGACTATGACCCTCTTCTTCAATCATTTTCAAGCCATTTTCCAAACCAACGGCATCCCATATCTGGAAAGGACCATGTTCCCAGCCAAAACCAGCTTTCATGGCATCATCAATTTTATATAATTCATCAGTTATCTCAGGGATGCGGTGAGAAACGTATGCAAAAAGTGCTGCGAAGCTTTTACGGTAAAAAACACCTGCTTTATCCTTGCCGTCAACCAATACTTTAAAACGATCAATAACCTTATCTATGGGTTTGGTAATTTCAAGTGTAGCGAAATTCGCTCTCTTTTTTGGCCTGTAATCCATGGTATCCAGATCCAGGCTAAGAATGTCACTTTTCCCGTCTTTGGCCTTTACCTTTTTATAGAAGCCCTGGCCTGTTTTACTTCCCAGCCATTTGTTTTCGGACATGGTCTGGATAAATTCCGGTAACTTGAATAATTCATGTCGTTCATCATCCGTACAATTTTCATATATACCATTGGCCACATGTACCAAAGTGTCTAGCCCTACAACATCAACCGTTCTGAACGTTGCAGATTTTGGTCTGCCAATTACCGGCCCTGTTAGCTTATCTACTTCTTCAACCGTGAGCCCTAATTCTTTAACCATATGAAATAAGCTCTGAATGCTAAAAATCCCAATTCTGTTGCCTATAAAAGCAGGGGTATCCTTTGCTATGACAGATGTTTTTCCAAGAAACTTTTCACCATAACTATTTAAAAAATCCAGCACAGATTGTTTCGTTTTCGGCCCTGGAATAATTTCAAATAACTTTAGATAACGAGCGGGATTAAAGAAGTGAGTACCACAAAAATGTTCCTGGAAATCATCGCTTCTTCCTTCACTCATGAATTTAATTGGAATACCAGACGTATTGGATGTTATAAGTGTTCCGGGACTTCGATGCATTTCGAGGTTCTCAAATACCATTTTCTTTATGTCCAGGCGTTCCACAACCACTTCAATAATCCAATCTACCTGTCCTACTTTCGCTATGTCATCTTCAAGATTTCCAGTGGTAATTCTACCGGCGAAACCTGAATGGTAAATGGGAGATGGCTTTGATTTTAAAGCCGCTGCCAAGGAATCATTTACAATTCTATTTCTAACGGCTTTATCTTTAAGTGTAAGTCCTTTTGATTTTTCCTTTTCATTAAGTTCCCTGGGAACAATATCTAGTAACAGGACTTCAACTCCAATATTTGCAAAGTGACATGCAATTCCGCTACCCATTATACCAGAACCTATAACAGCTACCTTTTTAATATGCTTATTCATTGATGATGATTATTTAATTTTGTATTCCTCTTATATATTTTTTTCTCAGTAATAAGGCTGTTTATGGTTTCCATAACTTCAAAAAAGTTGTTCAGTTGTGCCTCATTTACATTTTGCTTAACTACATCATTAAACCGTAAAACAACGTCTTTAGAATCTTTACGCTTTTCAAGACCAAAAGGGGTAAGATGTATTAAAACACCGCGGCCATCATCCGGATTAGGCTTGCGAATAATTAGTCCTTTTTCCTCCATACTATTTAGTATTCGGGACAAGCTTGTGGCCTCCATTCCCATTTTGGGACCCAGGGCTGTAGAAGGTGTGCCGGTTTTAGGATCTATGCTTAATAGTGTAAAACCAAGAGCCATTGTTGTACCAAAGCGTTTGGCTTCTTCATTATACATTTTAGCAACAGACTGCCAGGTAGCACGCAAGGCATAATCTATTGTTATATCCTTCATAAAATCTTCAATTGTTCCTCAAAGATATAAAAATTTATTATGCATGCATAATAAATTTTTAAGAATAGCCAGTTGATTTTAAAAGGAATTTAAGTCAAATTAAGTAGTTCTGAATCCCTTAACAGGAAGCAGTGACTACTAATGTTCGTATATTTGGTTGTAGAGCTCTATATACTTTTTTTTAATAATCTTCCGGCGAAGTTTCATAGTAGGGGTGAGGTGGCCTCCGTCGACACTCCAGACATCCGGGGTAAGTCTAAACTGTTTAATTTTTTCCCATTTAGCGAATTTATCATTGGCGTGATCAACTTCTTCCTGAAATCTGGCCAAGACCTTCGGATTTATAACACTTTCGGCATTGGTTCCCAAATTTACATTATGTCTTACCGCCCATTCTGTTAAGAATTCAAAATTGGGTTGGATCAGCGCAGAAGGCATTTTCTCACCTTCACCAACAACCATAATTTGTTCGATAAATCTGGATTGTTTAAACCTGTTTTCCAATAGCTGAGGGGCTACATATTTACCTCCTGAGGTTTTAAACATTTCCTTTTTTCGATCTGTAATCCTAAGGAAACCATCTGCGTCTATTTCACCAATATCACCTGTGTGAAAAAAGCCGTCCTTTAATACTTCCGTGCTTTTTACATCATCTCTGTAATAGCCCATCATCACTTGTGGCCCTTTGATGCAAATCTCCCCATCAGCCTCAATCTTTACTTCAGTACGTCCTATAGGTTTACCTACCGTTCCTATCTTAAATCCATTATTACGCATGTCATTTACTGAGACAACCGGAGAAGTTTCCGTTAGTCCGTAACCTTCCATAAGACCCATTTCAGCAGCATTAAAAATTCTGGCCAATCTGGGTTGT
>CAZHWD010000099.1:0-46703 GCA_964536335.1 uncultured Eudoraea sp.
TGTCTTCTTTTTCCATTAACCAAAACCAATACCTGATCTGGTCCTAAACCTCTGAGTGAGGCAGGGTCTATATGGTCCGTTCCATCCGAAATGGTTTGTGTATTGGAAGTAAATGACGGGGCTACATAATTTAAAATCTGGTTTAAATTCACCTGAGGACCAACAGCTGCCAATTCCTTAACATCTATAACATCTACAGGAACCGCACTCTCTGTAGCAACTCTGTTGGGGTTACGAGAACCTGTAATAATTACCTCGGTCAATTCCAAACCGGAAACCAGGGTGATGTTCAGAATAGTACTATTTATCACAACTTCTAAAGGTTCGTACCCTATAAAAGAAACGATTAACCTGTCACCAAGGATTGCATCTATGGTGTAGTTTCCATCAAAATCTGTTGTTGTGCCAATACTTGTGCCTTTTTTTACAACTGAAGCTCCAACTAGCGGAACCCCCTGATCATCGCTAACCGTTCCACTTATCTGCCCATTTGCAATGCAAATAGCACCAAAAACAAGGACTAAAATAACTAAGTAATGCTGTTTCATATCTTATCCAATTTGAGTTAATATCTTCATAAGGTAAAAAACTTATTTTAAATACCCCGTTTAACTACACTTTTTTCATTTGGATTTTGAGCCAAACAACTACTATTATACTCTTTGAGGCTCTAAAGTAATATTGTAATTTTGATACAAATTAATTAGTATGCAAAAAATTATCGACCGTTTTAATAGCTATGTAACTATAGATACTCAAAGTGATCCAAATTCAAATAGTACTCCTAGTACAGAAAAACAATGGGTGCTCGCCAATAAACTGACCGAAGAATTAAAACAAATTGGTTTGGAAGATGTGTCTATTGATAAGAACAGCTACATTATGGCTACCCTTCCTTCAAATATTAAAAAAGTGGTACCAACTATTGGCTTTATTTCACATTTTGATACAACGCCGGATTTTTCAGGAACCAATGTAAAGCCTCGTTTGATACATAATTATGACGGAAGGGACATCGTACTTAATAAGGAAAACAACATTGTGCTTTCACCGGATTATTTTGATGATTTACTTCTTTACAAAGGACAAACCCTTATTGTTACGGATGGCACTACACTGCTCGGAGCAGACGACAAAGCTGGTATTGCCGAAATAATCACAGCAATGGAGTATCTTATACAGCATCCGGAAATTAAGCATGGCCCTGTCCGTATTGGTTTTACGCCGGATGAGGAGATAGGACGCGGAGCACATAAATTTGATGTTAAAAAATTTAATGCAGATTGGGCATATACAATAGACGGGAGCCAGATAGGTGAATTGGAGTATGAGAATTTTAATGCCGCCGGAGCAAAAATTACCGCTATAGGTAAAAGTGTACATCCCGGATACGCAAAAGGAAAAATGGTAAATGCAATTGGCGTCATTAATGAATTAATAAATTTATTGCCAAAAGAAGAAGTGCCGGAACTAACAGAAGGCCGGGAAGGGTTTTTTCATGTAAATCACCTCCAGGGTGAAATAGAAAGAGCAGAGTTGGAACTCATAATAAGAGATCATGATCGGTCTTTATTTGAGAAGAGAAAAAAGCTGTTAAAGAATATTGTCAATGAACTGAATGAAAAACATGTAGATTGCTTATCTCTAGAGATAAAAGATCAGTACTTCAATATGAGGGAAAAGATAGAACCAGTTTTTCATGTTGTTGAAATTGCAAAAGAGGCAATGGAAGCTTTAAATATAGAACCAAATATAAAGCCTATTAGGGGTGGTACAGATGGTTCGCAGCTAAGTTTTATGGGACTGCCATGTCCAAATATTTTTGCGGGCGGACATAATTTCCATGGAAAGTACGAATACATACCAGTGGAAAGTATGCAAAAAGCAGTTGATGTTATCGTGAAAATTTGCGAAATTGTAGGAAGTAAATAATTAGGAATATGGTAACAGCAGAAAAAGTAAAAGCCTATTATTCCAAAAATCAAAAATTCAGGGAGGGCGTTACCCGGCTAAGGGAGATTGCCTTAAAAACCCAATTGGTAGAAACTTATAAATGGGGCTCACCTGTTTACACTATCGACAATAAAAATGTATTAGGGATATTAGCTTTTAAAAGTTATTTTGGCTTATGGTTTTTTAGCGGTGTTTTCCTTAGTGATCCCAGGGGAGTTTTGGAAAATGCACAGGAAGGCAAAACAAAATCGATGAGGCATTGGAAATTTAAGGCAGTAAGCGATATAGATGAAGCAGGTGTTCTTGAATATATAGAGGAAGCTATTGCAAATCAAAAGAAAGGACTGGAATTAAAGCCATCGCGGAAAACAGAAATAATTATCCCAAAACTATTATTGAACTCTTTGTTAGGAAACACCAGGCTAAAGGAACAATTTAATGAACTTACTCCTTTTAAGCAACGAGATTATTGCGAGTACATCGCAGAGGCAAAACAACAAAAGACAAAGGAATCGCGACTTGAAAAGATACTTCCAATGATTTCTAAAGGCCAGGGGTTAAATGATAAATACAAATAAACTTATAACTTTTTATCTCTGTCAGTGACCTTAAATTTCTGAAAAGGTCAACTTTATATATTGCTTATTTGCTATTGGGGTAATTTCCAGCTATTTTAGAAACAAGTTACTTCCACCCCAGATATGCCAAGGCTTTAACCCATCTGATTTCACATAATTTTAAAGAATGCTACTTCTTTGAATCTGGATAACAATGCGCCTTCTCTTAATATAGCTTCTCCTTTATCTGTTCATATCATTATATATTGAGAAGATCAATACAAAGATTTTCAACTAATAGCCAAGTCAAAAAAAAACACCGGTAGCTACCGGTGTTTTTTAATGAAATTGTCTTTAATCCTATTTTTCCTTTGGGACAACATTCAATTTGGCGCTCATTTCCATAGAAATGGATGATCTGTCAAATTTAAGCCTTCCGGCCATGGTCTCGATAATACAGGAAAAATCCTTATCATTCAAATCCACTACTTTACCGTGCAAGCCACTTTTAGTTACTATTTTATCACCTTTCTTTAATGCTTGCGCAAATTTCTTTTCATCTTTTTGACGTTTCATTTGAGGGCGTATCATAAAAAAATAAGCCACGGCAAAGATTAGTATCATTGGAAGAAATTGTCCTATATCACCCATAATTTTTTGTTGAGTTTTGAATTACTTTTTAACGGGACCAAGAGCTGCTGAAGGTCCTCCTTCTTTAGGGTTAACAAATGCTTTAATTCTTAAAATTTCCTGCCCTTTTTCTGTATTTGCAGTAACGGTAATGGTCTTAGTAACCTGATTTTGGCCTGAACCATTAAACTTCACAATAAGTTCACCTGCTTCACCCGGTGCAATAGGATCTTTAGGTGGATTAGGAACTGTACACCCACAACTACTGGTTGCATTTGTAATAATTAAGGGCGCACTACCTGTGTTTGTGAAATTGAAGATAGTCTCCTGTGGAGTACCTTGAGTGATGGTTCCGAAATCGTGTTCCGTTTTTTCAAAATTCATTACAGGTAGATTTTTTGCCTGCAAATCTCTTTCTGCTGCCACTTCAACATTTTCAGTATTTACCTTGCTCAAAGCATTTTCCTTACAAGAGCCAAGCACTAACGCTGCGGTTAAACCGAGGGCAATAAATAATCTTTTCATTTCAATATAAGTTTAAGATTTGTATGCAAAATTAAGGAATATTTGTTTATAATAACCCTCTCCCTGTTTTTTTCAATTTGCCATCAATCCTATATTCTTTTACCAATTTATCTAATATGCCATTAATAAAAATACTGCTCTTAGGTGTAGAATATTCTTTAGCAATTTCTAAATACTCGTTAATAGTGACTCGCTCGGGTATGGAAGAAAAACACGTTAGCTCACAAATGGCCATCTTCAAAAGTATAGCATCTATATCTGCTATTCGATCCTTATCCCAATTGGGTGTTTTTATTTGAATTTCTTCTTCAAATTTTTTATTATTTAAGAGAGTTTTTGTTAATAATTGATTAGCAAAGACCATATCATCTGTGTCTTTTAAAAGCTTTGGCAAAAAGAAGGATTGGCTATATTCTTCATTTACCTTCCTCAATTGTTTCAGTACAAAGGTATTTACCAAGGGGATGTCATCTACCCAGGTTAATTTATCATCCTCAAAATATTCATAAATTCTTTCATTTGGAGCTATAACCTCCTTAAATAGATTTGCAATAAGATTTTTGTCCTCTTCATAGCTACGCTCACCCATAAGCATATATTGCTCAAAAAGTTCACTTTTTTTTATCTCATTAAACACAATTTTTACATAATCCTGGTGCAGATCCCAATTATTCAATTTCCTTTTAACCAATTCATCTCGCAACTGGGTATTATTAACAATTTGCTTAAGTAATGCATTATTTAGAAACTTTTCCTTATTCGGATATTTTTCATCATTTTCATTCAAATATTTCTTAGCAGATAATCTGATGAAATTTTCCTCCATTCTATGGAGTTCTATAAGAAGACTTACAACAAGTAGATAGAGGATATAAGTGTTGTCAATACTTATTCGGAGGAAGTTATTCTGTTTTTCTAATGATTCATCGTGCGATAAGGTTAAGGCATAAATGCATTGCATCACTTTTACCCTGATTTGCCTTCGTGTAAGCATTTTAAAGAACCTTGTGTTAAATTAGAAATACAAAACGCCGCAAAAATACTAATCTATTTTAAATCCAAACCTAATTATCAGTTTATCTTATAAGTTTTATAACATTTGTTTTGGGTCCAATCAGCTATATTTGTCCTTTCCTTAAAACCTATTTGCATTACCAGTCATTTTAATGAAAGAACTCAGGCACTTAGACAAATACTTCAAAAAATATTGGTTTAAATTACTCATCGGCATAATTATCACCATTATTGCCAGGATATTTCAATTGGTAATGCCTTCCTATGTGAAAAAATCTATAGAAGTTGTTGAAAATTATGTGGCTTCACAAATTACAGAGCCCCAGGCAAGAGACTTACTTTTGGAATACATCCTTATCATCGTTGGGGCAGCTTTATTATCGGGATTCTTCACTTTTTTAATGCGACAGACCATCATAAATGTATCGCGATATATTGAATACGATTTAAAAAATGAAGTTTTCGATCATTACCAACTTTTAAGTTTAAATTTTTATAAAAAGAACCGAACTGGTGACCTAATGAACAGGATAAGTGAGGATGTTGGGCAGGTTAGGCTTTATACCGGACCTGCAATAATGTATGGAATTCAGACACTCACCTTATTCGTTTGTCTCATACCTTTAATGTTTATTAAGGCTCCAACTATTGCATTTTATTCCTTATTACCCCTGCCAATACTTTCTGTTTTGATATACCAGATAAGTAAAATTATTCATAAACGAAGTACCAAAGTTCAGGAATACCTATCCACTTTGTCAACCTTTGCCCAGGAATCCTTTTCTGGGGTGTCAGTTATAAAAGCATATTGCCTGGAACCTCAGATAAACAATGAAGTGGTTGTGCTTGCTAATGAGGGAAAGGAGAAAAGCATGGACTTAGCCAAAGTGAACGCCTGGTTTTTTCCCTTGATGATCCTGTTAATTGGTATCAGCAACATTTTTGTTATTTATGTAGGAGGTAAGCAATATATTAATGGTGAAATTACATCAATTGGCACCATAGCAGAATTTATACTTTATGTAAATATGCTTACCTGGCCGGTAGCCGTTGTTGGGTGGTTAACATCTATCGTGCAACGCGCCGAAGCTTCTCAAAAAAGGATAAATGAGTTCTTAAAGGAACAACCCGAGATAAGAAATGAAGTTTTAGAAGATACCCCGATTAAGGGCGCAATAGAATTCAAGAATGTCACATTTACCTATGACGACACTAACATTACCGCACTCAACGATATATCTTTTACCATTAGTGAAGGTGAAACAGTTGCTATAATAGGAAAAACCGGCTCAGGAAAATCCACTATCCTGGATCTGATTGCCAGACTATATGACACCTCTTCAGGTGAGATTTTAATTGACAATGTCCCGGTTCAAAAATTAAATTTACTTAGCCTGAGAGAATCTATAGGTGCCGTTCCCCAAGATGCATTTCTTTTTTCTGATACCATAAAAAATAATATTAAATTCGGGAAGGAGGACGCATCCGAAAATGAAATTTTGGAAGTAGCCCGAAAGGCTGCTGTGCATGAAAACATCATGGGCTTTTCTAAAAAGTATGATACAATTCTGGGCGAAAGGGGAATAACCCTTAGCGGAGGTCAAAAACAGCGTGTTTCAATTGCCAGGGCTCTACTAAAAGATCCCAGGATATATCTGTTCGATGATTGCCTGTCTGCTGTGGACACTGAGACTGAAGAAGAAATATTACAAAACCTAAAACAAGCTTCACATCTAAGGACCACCCTTATCGTAAGTCATCGTGTTTCTTCGGCCAAAAATGCCGATAAGATTATAGTTCTGGAAGACGGAAAGGTGCTCCAAGAAGGCACTCACAATGAATTGATAGAAGTAAACGGTTATTACAAGGAGCTATATATCAATCAACTATCAGCGAAAGAAATCTAGAAAAATCTTGCTGGATACGCTTTTTTTTTTCATTTTTGAATATATTTTAGCTATAAATACTAACTAGATATTTAACAAATGAGCGATAAAGATTTTATGGATCAGGTAGAAATTTTCTCAAAAGTTTTAAGAGCTGGGAGAAGGACATATTTTTTTGATGTTAGGAGTACAAAGGCAGAAGATTATTATCTGACCATTACGGAGAGTAAAAAGTTTACGCATGATGATGGCTCCTTTCATTATAAGAAACACAAAATTTATCTCTATAAAGAAGACTTTCAATCATTTAGAGAGATCATGGAAGAAATGATGGACTATATAATTAACGAGAAAGGGCATGAAGTCATCTCAGAAAGACATCAAAAGGACTTCAAAAAGGAAGAGCCGGGTCAGAATGGTGAGATTTCTTCCAAAGATAATTTCACAGATTTAGATTTTGATGATATCTAGAACTTTATTCAATTAAACAACTCAACGATCTTTGTATTCAAAGATCGTTTTTTTTTATGCCCTGAAGCCTGGGGTATATCATTCAGACAAAAGCAGGATTTCCTTTGGGCATAATTTACCAGCCGATATTCGTGGATAAACAAACTGTTCTTACCTCATTAATTTTGGATACAAAAATGATAAAGTATCCCTTTATGAAATACTAACCTTAATATTAAACCAGATAACAATTAATAGTTATTGTAATTAGTGTTAACGATATCGCTTTTTATTTACTATATAAATGCTAACTTTAGTCCTCTCTAAAAAATCTTTAAAAGATGGCAAGAACACCAAGCAATATGTTGCCTTTAGGTACAATTGCCCCTAATTTTACTTTACCGGATACCACAAATGATAAAATAGTCAGTCTTAATCAAATAAATGGGGGAAAAGGTACGGTGATCATGTTTATCTGCAATCATTGTCCTTTTGTTAAACACCTAAATTCTACAATAGTACAATTGGCAGTTACTTACCAATCTAAAGGAATAGCTTTTATAGCTATCTCTAGTAATGATGTGGTTAATTATCCTCAGGATGCCCCCGAACTTATGAAACAAACAGCATTACAAGAAAGATATAGTTTTCCGTATTTATTTGATGAGTCACAGGAAGTGGCCAGGGAATATGAGGCTGCATGCACTCCGGATTTTTATCTTTTTGACCATAACCTAAGACTTATTTATAGGGGCCAATTAGACGATTCCAGACCAGGAAATGGGATTCCCTCAACCGGATTGGATCTAAGTAATGCTCTAGAGGCATTGTTAAACAATAAACCAATAAATCCGATTCAAAAACCGAGTATAGGTTGTAATATAAAATGGAAATAAAATTTGAAGCCGTAACAAGTGAAACCTGTGAGCTCTATTGTAAAATAGGAATAAAGGCATACAAAGAGCACTATTTGCACTTATGGGAAAATAATGACCCTACTCCTTACATTGAAGAAAGCTTTACCTTAGATGTCGTAAGACATGAATTGAAAGATAATTCATCATCTCTTTGTCTAATCTATAAGGGAGATACGGCAGTTGGTATTTTAAAACTTATCAAAGGTGCTCCAATAAAACCCTATAATTCAAAGGAAGCCATATTACTTGAAAAAATATATATCTTAAAAGAATTCTCAGGCTTTGGGATAGGGAGTCTTGCACTAAGTTGGGTTGAAATATACTGCCTAAATTCTAACAAACATGTAATTTGGTTGGAAACTATGCAAATAGGGCCAGCATTGAAATTCTATCTTAAAAACGGATATAATATCCTAAAAATAAAGCAATTGAAATTTGATCAGGTTTTGGACAAACAAAAGCCGATGTTCGTACTAATGAAAAAAGTAAAAAAACCTCAGTTTATTAGTTGAGATTTATTTACTCTGCCCTTTCAATTCCAACCCTCTCTTTGTAAAAGATTTTTAATATGGCTGTAATGATGGTTACCATGCCAGGCATATCGACCAATATTTTCTACAATTGTAGTTGATTCATTACTCTCTGGATGTATAAAACTACTTTTCAAATCTGAAGAAGAAAGTCCTTTAAGTAAATATACCAACTTGGCATGTACTGCCCTGAGATGATTTAGCGATAATTCTATAGGGGCCGTCCGTGTATCAAAAAGTTCTGCCCATTCCTTTTCAAGATAGGGTTTTATTATAGGAGTTTCTTCTGTTAGTGCCCACTTAAAGCGAATATAGCTATGGTTGTGGCTATCGGCAACATGATGAACAACCTGTCGCACAGTCCACCCGCCAGGTCTATAGGGAGTCTCTAATTGAGTAGTTGACAATTCATTTACGAGTAATTCCAATCTATTTGGGTAATGTTTCAAAATATTAATCCATTCAGAAACTTGCTCTGCAGAAATTGAAGAAGGCACTTCAAATTTACCAATGGGATACCGCAATGCATCCAGTTCTATTTTTTCCATATTTCAAAAATAGTGATTTTGATTTGCTGTAACTAAGCTCAACATTTATAGCATTCTTTTGTTTTCAGAAGTCGGGACTGTTTAATTCACCAAACTTTAATAGATATTTAACCTGGTATTGACCAAAATCATTTCATTAACTACTAATTTTATACACTTTTAAATTTCAACTTAAAAAAATTAAATATGGCTACAATTCGATTGGGCGACATTGCCCCTGATTTTACTGCTGAAAGCTCTTTAGGAACAATTAATCTTTATAATTATTTAGGTGACGGATGGGGTATTCTTTTTTCGCATCCAGCTGACTTCACCCCTGTTTGTACAACTGAACTTGGGACAGCTTCTAAATTTAAAGCAGAATTTGACAAACGAAATGTAAAGATGTTAGCCCTTAGTGTTGATGGCAAAGATTCCCACAATGAATGGATAAAGGATATTAATGAGACACAAAATACAACGGTTAACTTTCCTATAATTGCGGATGAGGACAAGAAAGTTTCCTCATTATATGATATGATACATCCTAATGCCGACAATAATCTTACGGTGCGTTCGGTATACATAATAGCTCCTGATAAGACAGTTAAACTTATTATTACCTATCCTGCTTCTACAGGTCGTAATTTTCACGAATTATTAAGGGTTATAGATTCTCTGCAACTAACTGCCTATCACAAAGTGGCTACTCCGGCCAACTGGAAGCATGGGGAGGATGTTGTAGTAAGTCCATCTATACCAACTGATGAAGCACGCGATATGTTTATCAAAGGAGTAGAAGAAATTAAACCTTACCTGCGAATGACACCGGATCCTACGGCGGTATAAAAGAACTTTAATATGAATATTAGCCTTCTGATCACAGGAGGCTTTTTTTTCTAATTATAAGACTATAAAATTGGTTGATCCCAACCCTAACTTTTTGAAAGTTTGGATGCTGTGAACCCGAATACAGAAATGATTAACAAATGTTGATATCTAATTAAAGTTAGGCTTGGTCTTTTGTTCAACCTTCTTTAATTTTATAATTGTATTACACAATATGACATTCCCCCTTTTTGTAAACAACTTTATGAAATAATTTAATAAATGGTTAACAGGTAGGGTTTACAACCACAAAGGTGTTATATAAGTAAGAAGGTTCCCCATAAAATAACCTTAATAAGTTGCTATGTCTATTTTTTTTGTAATCCTCTTCTTTTTACTGGCTATCAATTTAATTCTACTTGTTTTTAGTGCAAACAGGGTTAAATAAAAAACTTCTTTCAAAAAATTGAAAGAAGTTTTACTTAATTATATAGAGCTATCTAAGGTCTCTACTTCTCTAGTATTTTTATAAGAATATGATTATTTATTTAACTTCCATAAGCTCAACATCAAAAACCAGCGTAGCATTAGGAGGTATTACACCCCCGGCACCAGCACTCCCGTAACCAAGTTCAGATGGAATTACAAAACGTGCCTTATCACCAACTTTTAACATACTAATTCCTTCATCCCATCCAGGTATTACCTGTCCTGTTCCCAATTGAAAATCAATAGGCTGATTGCGCTGGTAGGACGAATCAAATACTTGTCCGTTAGTCAATGAGCCTTCATAATGAACAGAAACAGTATTTCCTTTTGTTGCTTTATTACCATCTCCCTTTTTAAGAATCTTGTAACGAAGTCCACTGTTTGTTTTATCAAATCCAGAAGCAACTTTTTCCAATTCTGCCTCTGCTTTATTCTTTTCTTCCTGTAATCTAATTTCCCCTGAACTTTCAAAGGACTTAAATGCTTCAACCGCATTCCATGATTCTGCTTTGCTTCCAACACGAACAATCTCCAGGCTATTAATAGAATCTCCCTGAGCAATTTCATCAACAACCTTCTGCCCTTCAATAACATTTCCAAAAACGGTGTGTTTATTATCTAACCATGGCGTAGCGATATGTGTAATAAAGAACTGACTGCCGTTTGTGCCTGGACCTGCATTAGCCATAGAGAGCACTCCAGGTCCTGAATGATTTAAATCTGGGTGAAATTCGTCATCAAATTTATAACCGGGATCTCCTGTTCCGGTTCCCTGAGGACAACCACCTTGAATCATAAAATCCGGGATTACCCTGTGAAAACTAAGTCCGTCATAATAAGGTGTGTTTTTTGGTTTGGCACTATTTTCCAGGTTTCCTTCAGCCAGTGCTACAAAATTACCTACTGTACCAGGGGTTTTATCATAAGCTAACTTCACAGTTATTTCTCCTTTTGAAGTATTGAATTTTGCGTAAATTCCGTCTTGCATATCTCATTTTTTAGTAAGCTGCAAATGTAATAAATTAATATTTACAGGGGCTCATTTTATCCTTCTTATAACTTGCATTTGGGGGTAATATAGAAATAGTAGCTTAGTATTATTTTCCTCCTTCAATATTTGTTGAACTTGTACCATATTTATCAAATAAGTATACCAAACTAGCCATTGTGGCAGCACCAAGTTCAAGTTCACGTCTATTAACATGTTCAAATGTATCAATCTCAGCATGATGATGGTCGAAATACCGCTGTGAATCGGGTCGCAATCCCGCAAGTACAATTTGGTCATTTTTTAAAGGACCAATATCCGCACCGCTTCCTCCTTTCTCAAACAAATGAATTAGATATGGCTCAAAAAGAGGTTTCCATTGTAAAATTTTGGCAAAATCCGTTTCCTGGCAGTCAAAAGAAAAACCTCTGGGTGTAAAGCCCCCTGAATCACTTTCCAACGCAAATACATGTTTCTCTTTTTTGTTTAATGCAATCTCCGCATAGGTAGTTGCGCCTCTTAAACCGTTTTCTTCATTCATAAAAAGTACCACACGGATTGTTCTCTTAGGTAGATATCCCGTTATTCTTAATAACCGAAGAACTTCCATACTCTGAACACAGCCGGCACCATCATCATGGGAACCATCACCAAGATCCCAGGAGTCAAGATGTCCACCAACTACTATAATTTCTTCGGGATATGTGCTGCCCTTTATCTCTCCTATAACATTATAGGATTGAACATCCTGCATTTGCCTGCAATTTTGCTTAAAATAAAATTTTATCTCCGGATTAAGTTGTAATGTAGTGCTTAACAATTCAGCACCGTTGGTACTTATTGCGGCGGCTGGAATTCTATTATTTAAAGGAATTTCCCCATAACTCATCAGTCCGGTATGCGGATAATCATCCAGACGAAGGTTCATAGAACGAACAATAACCCCTACTGCTCCATATTTTGAAGCTTCTTTAGCCCCGGAATACCTTTGTTCCACGCTTGCAGAATATGACTCAAATGTTTTAATTTTCGCCGGATCCATAGGTCGATTGTAAAAGACAATTTTACCTTCAATTTTATTACGACCGAGTTGCTCCAATTCTTCAATACCACTTACTTCAATAACATTCGCCTTGATACCACCGGAAGGAGTAGCAATAGAGCCGCCCAATGCACAAATAGGTACATTATTCGTAATTCCCGGTTTACTTTCAATATAGGCAAATTCAGGTACTCCCCTAACCCATTTAGGAACCATTACGGGTTGTAACCACACCCGATCCAGTCCGAGGGAATCCATTTTTTGCTTGGTATACTCCACTGCTTGCTCAGCCTGCACAGAACCTGTAAGTCGACCTCCTATCTGATTAGATAAATAATTTAACCAATTATAAGCCATACCCTGAGTAAGCGATGTATTGTAAATTGCTTTTAACTGTTCTTTGTCATCCGTTTGAGACCATATAGGTCCAACCATTAATAGAAGTAGTAGGCATAAATTTTTCATTCTTCTTTTTCTAATTGGGATTTATAAGTTTCAATATTAGCCTTTATTTTATCATCAAGCTCTGGTTCCTTAATATCTTTGTATTTTTTTAACGATTCCAGCAATATACTAGCTACAATTAATCTCGAAGCATTCTTATCATCAGCTGGAATAACAAACCACGGTGCATTGGTTTTAGACGTTCTATTAATGGCTTCCTCATAACAATTCTGATAATTATCCCAAAGTTTGCGCTCCTTTAGGTCACCAGGTGAGAATTTCCAATTTTTTTCCTGCAGACGCAATCTTCTCAATAAGCGCTGTCTTTGTTCTTCTTTAGAAATGTTTAAAAAGAATTTAAATACAAGGGTTCCATTTTCTGTGATATGGCGCTCAAAATCATTAATCTGTTTATACCGTTTGTCCCAGAATGATTTATCAATATCTGCCACCGTATTTATATTTGGAATATTCTCATTTAAAATATACTCCGGATGGACCTTGGTTACCAATACATTTTCATAATGGGTTCTGTTAAATACTCCAAATTTTCCTTTTGATGGGAGTGCAATATAGTGTCTCCATATATAATCATGATCCAGTTCTAGTTCCGTTGGCACTTTAAAGCTATGTACAACCACTCCTCTAACATTGCAATCTTTAAACACCTCGCGAATAAGGCTATCCTTACCAGAAGTATCCATCCCCTGAAAACAAATCAGGACAGCATATTTGCCATGTGCGTATAGCGCATTTTGAAAATCACCTAAATCTTCACGCAATTTTTCCAGTTTTTTTTTGAGTTCCTTTTCTGTACTGTCAAGATTTTCTGAAGTATTGAGATCTTCTAATTTTATATCAGAAACTATCTTGTATGCGGCTATGTCGATTTTCTTCATGAGTTGAATATATAATATTTTGTTGTCCTAAAAAAGGCTCAAATTTAAAAATAGCCTTTTATCCTTAATAATGTGCCATTCGACCTTTAATCAGGAAAGACCGGTTAATTAAACGAATAAATATGGCGCCGGGGGCTACTCTCTTTATCTTTACCCTGCCTAAATTTTACATAATTAATACTCTAAGCTATGAAGGTCTTATGTACCATTCTGATGTTCCTTGTGTTTTTCTCTATGTCTTCTTTTGATATGAGTAAAGCTTGTGAATATGCAGTGTCGAATATTGGGTACATCAAGTCCCAGACAGAACGCGCTCTTGCTGCGGAAGACATTAATTCTTCGCGTTTCTTTGCTTATAAAGCCCTTAATGCCATTGAAAAATCCAAAGAGCAAATTGAAGCCTGCGGTTGCGATTATGCTAAAGAGAGTATTTATGAAGGTTTGGATAACCTAAAGAAAGCCACTAGAGTCTCTTCCTTAAACAGCGCTAAAATTCTTTTAGCACGAGCATTGGATAATTCTTCGGGAAGCCTAGAAGCTATAAGAGAACACGATGAACACCAGGGAAGTTTATATGCCAATGATAAGCTGGTGATGAATACAAAAAATGCAGAAAAAGAAAAATTAAGTATGGTTATACCAGTGGGCAAGGAATTGGAAAGAAAAATTGATCTGTCGCTTGTAAATTATCAAAATTCTCTGAATGAGGTTGTCAACGGTGTAGAATGCAAAGAGGCCTATGAGTTTGCAAGCAAAATTTATGCACATTGTGAACAGGAACTTCTAAAGCCGAATCTTACCGAAGCGAAAAAGTATTACAATTTTAGAACACAACAAATTACGGCAATAGCACTTGACAAATTAAAGGATTGTAATAAATAGTGCGGAAGGATTTCCTGAGAGTACTATAATAGTTTACCTATGCCCAAATCAACTATTTACTTGCAAACAAGGCAACGTCTTCTTCGGAAATTTCTGTACCCCCAAGTATAATCAGGCGTTCCACCACGTTTCTTAATTCGCGAATATTACCTGTCCAATCATAACTTTTTAAAAGCTCAATAGCCTTTTTGGTAAACTTTTTGTCAACTATCCCTTGCTCGGAGGCAATTTTGGCAGTAAAATGATCTATTAGGAGCGGAATATCTTCTCTTCTGTCATTCAAAGATGGTACATTTATGAGTATAACGGCCAAACGATGATAGAGATCTTCCCTGAATTTTCCTTCTGCAATTTCATGTTGAAGATCCTTGTTGGTTGCAGCTATTACACGCACATCAACTTTAATATCCTTGTCTGTACCAACCCTTGAAATTTTACTCTCTTGCAAGGCTCTAAGTACTTTGGCTTGAGCGGAAAGACTCATATCTCCAATCTCATCCAAAAAGATAGTACCTTTATTTGCGGCCTCAAATTTACCTGCTCTATCCCTTATCGCCGAAGTAAAGGCCCCTTTTACGTGACCAAATAATTCGCTTTCAATCAATTCTGAAGGGATTGCCGCACAATTTACTTCAATAAATGGTCCTCCACAACGATCACTTTTTTCATGCAGCCAATGGGCCACAAGTTCCTTTCCGGTACCATTTGATCCAGTTATTAAAACTCTTGCATCTGTTGGCGCAACCTTATCTATCATTTCCTTGATAGTGGTAATTTCCTTACTTTGACCAATCATTTCATAGCCTTTACTAACTCTTTTCTTTAAGATCTTGTTTTCTTTAACAAGTTCCTTTTTATCCAGCGCATTCCGAACTGTTGTTAGAAGTCTGTTTAAATCTGGTGGTTTGGAGATGTAATCGAAAGCCCCCAACCTCATTGTATTTACAGCAGTATCCAAATCCCCATGTCCTGAAATCATTATAAAGGGTATTTCCGGTCTTATTTTTTTTGCTGCCTGTAAAACTTCAACGCCATCCATTTTGGGCATTTTTATATCACATAGGGCAAGGTCATAGTCCGTTTTTTTAATCATTTCCAGACCACGTGAACCATCTTCTGCCTCGTCCAATTCATACATTTCGTTTTCTTCAGATAAAATCTTAACTAAAACCCTGCGGATAGCTGCTTCATCTTCTATAACAAGTATTTTTGACATGTTTTTATTATTAAAAAATTGAAATTTTAAATCCCGCTTTCCAGTAAAGACTTCCAGCCTTTTTTTCAGTTAAGGTATATACTTTATCCCTATTACTATTTCTCAGCAAACCTTCTTGGTTTATCGTAATTCCGCCAACTCCATAAAAAGACATACGCTTATTAATTTTATATTGGTAACCAATAGCACCAACAATAGCCGAAAGTGAAACATAGGATCCAAGCTCACCATCCGGCAAAAGAATGTCATTTTGTGCATTTACAAAGTAACCGTCCAAAAATAATGCCATTTGCAAGATGTGTTTATCTTTAATGTGATATTTTATATCCGTTCTTGGAATTCCCAGGGAGTACGACCAGGACCTGTGAAACCTTTTGTGATAATTAACAAGTGGCAGAGGAAATGGTAGGCCGGTAGTACTATTATAGGTTAAGCCTAATATTAATCTAAAGGGTTTATCAATATCTTTTTTCTCTTTCCACATAGTTGCGGTAAGGTTTAATAAAAAGTCATCTCCCTGAAGGCCATTTACCAAATTGGATGCTATTCTTGGAGTTACAATACCCACAAATCGCCAGTCTTCATTCAATTTAAAAATATAACCCACAATAAGATCGATGACATAAAGGGTACTCAACTCACTGGAATCAAATGGATAATCCTGAGTGATATCAAAATCAATAATATTAAACTCACCTCCTAATACCAAATACTTATCTAAGCCAACTTTAATAGGAACATTTAGTAAAAATCGGTATCGCGATGCTGCATTACCCGTTTCTTCTTTCGGGAGCGAAGTATATTCAACCCTCAAAATATCCGTGCTTTGAGCAAAACAAATTCCACTTACTAAAAGTAAAAAGTAAAATAAAAGAAAATACTTAATCATACTACCAGCCTGGCTACTTCCATATTGCGGTTTTTTTTGGAATTTAAACAACTACTTTTGGAATAAGTGAACATCTCTCTGCGGAAAAGGGATTTTGATATTGTTTTCTTGGAATTTAGAATCAATTACATATCGAATTCTGCTTTTTATCTTTAACGCTTTAAAACTGTCATTAATATAAAAATGGATTGAAAATAAAAGGCTGGAATCCCCAAAATCATCAAAAAGAACGAATGGTTCCGGGATATTTAAGATTTCTTTATCATCGGCCAAACAGGAAAGCAGAACAGTTGTCACCAGTTTAATATCGCTTCCATAAGCCACTCCTACCTTAATATCCTCTCTGGTAATATTATGGTTTTGAGTATAATTATAAACAATATCACTCATAAATTTGTGATTGGGTATAATTATCACTCTGTCATCTCGCGTAATTGCTCTTGTAGTTCTCAATTTTATTTCGACTACCTTACCTACCTTTCCCTCAGTTTCGACAATATCTCCCACTTGAAGCGATTTATCAGTTATGATAAAAATACCTCCAATAATGTCCTGGAAAAGTTCTTGTAGTGCCAGGCCTAATCCAACAAATAAAGCAGCTGAAGCCGTAATAAGAAGTGTTATATCTATGCCACCCGCACTCAGGGTAATAAGAATTACAACCAGATAAACCAGGTACTTGATAAATTTAAAGATGCTTATGAACTTTAACTTATCATCACCTTCCATTTTATTTGTATAAAATCTCCTTATCGTATTTAATACAAAATGGGTAATAAAGAAAGTAATAATAATTACAAGTAAAAGTCCAATTGTTATATGAATTGAATTATCCCCTTCACCCAGATGAAGTCCCCAGTTTAAAAAGTCATAAATGGAGTCCCAAACATCTTCCCGAATAAATTTCTCTACCTGGCCAGGTTGCTGATCTTGCATAATTAGTATTTTAGCCATTTGTACAGTTCTTTATACGTAGGTTTTTTACCATACATTAAAATTCCCACCCGGTAGATTTTAGCTGCGAGCCATACGATAGCAATAAAAGTTACAATTAAGAATACAATGGATAGAATTACCTGCCAAAATGGAACCCCGCCTTCTCCAATCCCTCCGGGTAAACGCATCAGCATAACAATTGGTGAGGTTAACGGAAATAGTGAAAAGGCAACAGCAATAGGACCATTGGGGTTGCTAAATACGGAAAAGAATCCAACATAAATGGCCAACATTAAAGGAAGTATTATTGGAAAAATAAATTGCTGAGTATCTGTCTCGTTATCCACCGCTGCCCCAATAGCGGCATAAATTGAGCTATAAATTAAATATCCGAGAATAAAATACACCAAAAAAAGAGAAATAAGCATAAACCAAGGTATCTCCAGGAATTCGATTGCATACAATTGCATTGTATCTGGCGCTGGTGATAAAGGCGAAATACTATTCATAGGATTCGGAGTTGTGACAGATTGATCAGTCAGACCCGTCAGATCAATTCCAAAAACTAAAAAAACCACAAAAAGCAACAAGGATGCAGAAATTATCCAGATTGCAAATTGTGTTATTCCCGCTAAGGAAGTCCCGATAATTTTACCTAACATTAATTGAAATGGTTTTACTGATGAGATTATTACTTCAATAATACGACTCGTTTTCTCTTCAATAACACTGCGCATCACAAAACCACCGTAAATTATAATAAACATCATTATCAAATAACCAAAACCGCCCCCTACAAAGGCTTTCATTTCATTTATCCCCTTTAAATTCTGTTCTCCTGTGAAAGTTGCTATATTAATTTCGAATCTGTCATTTATTGTAGTAAATTCCTCTGTAGAAACCCCAATATCTATAAGTCTTCTTTGTCTTAAGCGTTCTTCAAATATATATTCCAAAGGATCCAGAACAGTACTATTTGGAGCTTCTTTTGAATAAAAGTAAGAACTTTGGGTTACCTCCTCAAGGTCGCTGTGATTAGGAATATGTAAAAGACCGGAAAAGCCAAGACTTAAAGTAGAATCCTTAGCGGCTTGCAATGATAAATCTTTAAAAAAAATATAGGAAGTTCTTTCGGTAGTATTAAAGTCATTAGAAAAATAATCACTTTCATTAAATACCGCAATTATTCTCTTCTGACTATCATTTACCTTGGTGAGATAAGCAACAAGCACAATCATTCCCACCATCAGTATGGGACTTAGAAAAGTCATGATCACAAATGATTTGTTTCGAACTTTGGCCAGATATTCGCGTTTAATGATAAGAGATAATTTATTCATGGTCATTTTTGCGTTGTACTGTTTGAATAAAAATATCATTAACGGTAGGGATGGTCTCTACAAAATTATTAATGACCGACTTTGAAGCTAGAAATGTCAAAAAAGATCTGGTATCATCTGTGGGCAGTTGAACTGTAAAGTCTAACTGCTTTCTGTTCATATCATGGTGAGAATGGGATATATCAAATTTATCGGAAATCAGATCTAAAAAATTTTCTCCATTTTCCAATTCAAGCCCTACTCTAAACATATTGTTTTTGTACATTTTTTTGATATCTTCAAGCCTGCCGTCCAAAATCTTTTCCGCATTATGCAACAAGGCGATATATTCGCATAGTTCTTCAACAGATTCCATTCTGTGAGTTGCAAAAATAATAGACGCCCCTTTTTCCTTTAGCTTTATTATCTCATCCTTTATAATATTGGCATTTATAGGATCGAAACCACTAAAAGGTTCGTCAAAAATAAGGAGTTTAGGCTCATGAAGAACTGTTACAATAAACTGAATTTTTTGTGCCATACCTTTTGAGAGTTCCTGAATTTTCCTGTTCCACCAATCCCCTATCTCCAGTTTATCAAACCAATACTTAAGCTTCTGTTTGGCGTCAGATTTGCTCAACCCCTTAAGCTGCGCAAGATATAGTGCCTGCTCGCCGACCTTCATACTTTTATAGAGGCCTCTTTCTTCAGGAAGATAACCAATAAGTGCAATATGATGTGGTTGCAGTAATTCTCCATCAAACATAACTTCACCGGAATCCGGATAGGTAATCTGATTTATTATCCTTAATAAAGTTGTTTTACCAGCGCCATTGGGGCCTAAAAGGCCGCAAATACTATTTTTTGGTATTGCCAGTGAAACATTGTTTAGTGCAAATTGGTTGCCAAATTTTTTAGTAACATTACTGGCAACAAGGATGTTATTCATTCAGGCAATTTTTGTTACATTTTGATTGTATAAGTAAAGTGTTCTAAATGAGTTTTGAGTTAAGTTAGAAAAAATTACAGGTACAACGACTACAATATTATTAAGCTAACAAATTAGAATCTATTATCATTCACTTTTTATAGGATTCAAAGATATAGAAATGCATTAAAATGGTTTTGTAATTCATAACATTTTGTTTTGCGTCTCATTGATTTGCCGATAAAAGCCTGTATCTATCATTCTTATTATATATTCCTATAGTATATAAAGCGAAATAGAATCGAAATTTCTGATAAGATCAAAGATTCTCAATATAATATCTAGATAATTAATCGACTTATAATCAATTTTATAATAAAAAAGAGCAATGTTATATGTTGTCCAAGCGCATAAAAAACAAAACCCACCCTTAAAAGAATTAAGGATGGGAAAAAAATTGCTATGAAAAAGAAAATTAATATTGGTTTCCCAATATTGATTCAAATATACGTTTTTTATTTAAAAAGAAAACTTTAATTCGTTAAGAGAACATATCCTTTACTTTTTCAAAAAAGGATTTATCTGATTTTACAGGCTTAGGTTCAAAGTTCTCACTATGCTGCATCTTCTCAAAAAATTCACGTTGCTCCTTATTTAGTTCCTTTGGTGTCCAGACGTTTACATGCACCAAAAGGTCGCCTGTTCCATAACCATTAATACTGGAAATACCTTTTCCCCTTAATCTTAGAATCTTGCCCGACTGAATCCCGGATTCTAATTTAATGCGAACATGACCTGTTACAGTATCAATCTCCTTACTGGTACCTAAAACCGCATCCGAAATACTTATGTATAAATCATAATGCAAATTATCACCTTCTCTTTTTAAGGATCCATGTTCGATTGTCTCTATGGCCACCAGCAAATCCCCTGCTATTCCATTACCAGGAGCTTCGTTACCCTTACTGGAAACTTTTAGCTGCATGCCTTCCTCTACACCAGGTGGTATTTTTATAGAAACTGTCTCTTCAACTATTTTCAAGCCTTGAGCGTCAGCATCACTTGGTCTATTATCTATTATTTGCCCACTTCCGCCGCAACTGCTGCAAGTAGCTGCCGTTTGCATCCTACCCAGAATTGTATTGGTTATTTTTGTTACCTGCCCTGCGCCATTGCAAGTCGTGCAAGTTTTATAGGTCACGCCAGCAGCCTGCTTTTTGCGCTTCACTTTAACCTTTTTCTCAACACCATGAGCAATCTCTTCAAGGGTTAAACTAACACGAATTCTTAAATTGCTACCTTTCATCCTGCGTTGACCACCGCTAAAACCTCCAAATCCTCCAAATCCACCGCCAAATGCACTGCCGAAAATATCACCAAATTGGCTAAAGATATCCTCCATATTCATACCTCCACCACCAAAACCGCCGCCTTCAAAAGCAGCATGCCCATATTGATCATATCTGGCTTTCTTATCCGGATCACTCAGAACTTCGTAAGCTTCTGCTGCCTTTTTAAACATTTCTTCTGCCTCGGCATCTCCCTGGTTTTTATCAGGGTGAAATTCTATCGCTTTTTTGCGATATGCTTTTTTAATCTCGGCTGCTGAGGCATTTTTGGAAATACCTAATATTTCGTAGAAATCCTGCTTCATAAGTCCTTTTTAAATTTAATTTCCAACAACCACTTTTGGATATCGGATTATTTTATCTCCAAGTTTATAACCCTTCTCAACAACATCTATGATTTTACCTTTTAACTTTTTGTGAGGGGCCGGAATCTGAGTAATTGCATCATGCACTTCGGCGTCAAAAGCATCGCCTTCTTTGATTGTTATCTCCTTTAAACCCTTAGACTTAAGAGTTTCTTTAAATTTGTTGCTAATAAGATCTACCCCTTTAAACGATTCTTTATCCTTAGACTTAGAAATTTCCTTTAGAGCCCTATCAAAATCATCCATGATAGGTAACAGGGCTACCATGACTTCCTGACCGGCAGTTTTAAAAAGGTCCATACGTTCTTTCGTAGTGCGTTTTTTGTAATTTTCAAACTCCGCAAAAAGTCTTAAAAACTTATCTTTTTCTTTATTCAGATCTTCCTGTAATTGTTCTTCAATGGATTTTATTTCCTCCGGGTGCTTATTTAGATCTGATTCCAAATCCTGCTCATTCTGTATTTCCTGTTCTTCGGGTATCATTTCATTTATCTCTTCTGACTTATCTTTTTTATTCATTTAGTATAACTTTATGTAAACCTCAAATTAGGATGGCAAAAGTACTGCCAATTCTTGAAAAATGTCAAAATGTCACAAAAAAAAACACCCTGATTGAAGGATGTTCAAAAGTTAGCTGCCGAGTTCTTTGTTAAAATCTATACATATTCTTTGGCCAATACATCATCCGGATTATCCTCATTAACTTCCTCTAAGTATATATTTTCCAGCGCTCTGCAAATATTATTAAATTTAAAATTAAAGCCTTTTTTTGCTATTTTTTTACTGCTCACACGCTGACTAACAAATAACAGATAAGACATCTCACCAAGGATAAGTCTCATTACAAATTGAGGTATATTGGGCAAAAACAAGGGTCTATCAAGAACCTTGGCCAATTCTTTAACCATTTTTGTGTTAGTAACAGGGTTTGGTGCAACGCCATTATAAATACCAGGCAATCTATTTTCAGCTACAAATAAGAGCATACGGGCTAGATCATTCACATGGATCCATGATTGCCATTGTCCACCCGAACCAAATGAAGCTCCTAAATATCTTCTAACCGCGTTGGCCATATTTGGCAAGGCTCCCCCTTCTGATGACAGAACGAGACCTATCCGAATTTTGGTAACAGTACCTTTAAGCACCTGAAATTTATCGATTTCCTTTTCCCAAATCTCAGTTACATCCCCTAAAAAGCTCGAATCTAAGCTTGTTTCTTCTTCGGTATAAAAATTAGATAAGGAATTTGGATAAACACCTATGGCAGATGCCGAAATAAATGATATTCTTTCTTCCAGATTCAGATTTTTAAGAGCAATACAAAGTGTCTTTAAGCTATCTACTCTACTCGATAGAATTTCTTTTTTATACGATTTAGTCCATCTTTTGGCAATAGTAGCCCCTGCCAGATTGATTATTGCTGAAACTCCTTCAAAACAATTTACATCTATCTCATTTATTTTTGGCTCCCAATAAAATCCGCAGTAATCCTTTTCATTTTTAATTTTTGACTTATCAGTAGTAAGATAATTTACTGAAATCCCTTTTTCACGACATAAATCGGTTAGTGCGCTCCCTATTAAACCAGTGGCCCCGGTTATTAAAAATTTCATCGCATAATTTTGGCCAAAGATATTGGTTTTTTACCCGTGGCAATCAGGTTTAATTTGGATTTAACAGTATCGTTTATGAATTATTGCTAAAATTAGTTTCTCCAGATGCTTTGAGGGCTCTCAGCATTTCCCTTTTGCCAGGTGGTCCGGGTAACCGTTCAACAATAAAACCAACGGCTTGCATAGCTCTTCTCACACTTCCTTTAGCAGAATAGGTTACCAAAACCCCATTTTCTGTAAGAGCATTGTACATCTTTTCAAAAATTATCTCTGTCCAAAGTTCTGGTTGTACCCTGGCTCCAAAGGCATCAAAATAAATAAGGTCGTAAAGATTACTGTCAGAAATTTCTTGGAAGTCCTTTTTTTGTTTGTTAAATGAAAAATGCGGCGTAAGTACTATTTTGTTTTTCCAGGAACTTCTATGCATTTCCAAAAAGGCTTCTCTAAAAGCATCAGCTTTTAGAGTTTCGATGTAGTCTAATTGTGATATCTCCTCAATAGATATGGGATATGCCTCAATGCCGGTATAATCAACTATTTTGTTCTTCTTTTCGGCTTCAATCAAAGTAATAAGGGCATTAAGACCTGTTCCAAAACCAATCTCCAAAATACTTATGGCCTCTTTGGTCAAATATGTAAAACCTTTATCGATGAAAACGTGGTAAGCCTCATTTACTGCCCCGTGTATGGAATGATATTGCTCGTTCCAATCCTGTATTTGGATGGTTTTAGAACCATCTCTTGTCGTAATTATCTTTCTTATCAACTTATTGCCCTATTAGTACCCCATCTGCCTCAAACTCAAAAGTTTTTTTAGGTTCTTTAATCTGAGAAATATCTTCCTGGGATTCGCCAGCATCTTCGGCATAATGCTTTTGGTCATCAACACTCATGTTATCTACAAAAGCAATTCCATTTACAACAACTTCCCTGCCCTCGATATCCTTGGGCACAAAAAAGCCATAATCTTTAAACTTCACCATTACTTCCTCTCCATTTTTCAAATTCAGTTTCATCCAGCAACCTTTAGATTTACAAACATCAGTAACTGTGGCTGAAAACTTTGTTTCCAATGTATCTGCATCCTTAAGTGACCGAAATTCATCTAGCATTTCTTCGCTTCCAATAGCACCTTTGAAGTCAATTAACTTGCCAAATGAAGCATAATTCTTTTCATTTTGGACATTTTCACTTTCCTCAGATAGCTTTTGTTTATTCTTACAACCCACTAACAGTACTAAAAACACAAGTAAAATGTTAAAACTTTTCATTATTAATAATATTTATGTCCCATCTGCAAAACTGGTGATTTTTCCTCGAAAAAAGAAGTCATGAAAGGTGATAATTGTTTAATTTTAATCCTAGAAAAAGTGATTTCCATGGATACAGTAGCAAAAAACCTGATAGTCGAGAAGGCTGAAACATCTAAGATTAGTAAGGTTAATTTTGATCATCTACCTTTTGGTGCGTATTTTACAGATCATATGTTTGTCTGTGATTATAGAAATGGTGCATGGGAAATTCCCAAAATAATTCCTTATCAGCCTTTGCAAATGGAACCTTCCTCCAGGGTATTTCATTATGGTCAGGCAGTTTTTGAAGGGATGAAAGCCTACAAGGATGATCAAGGTGGTGTTTGGTTATTTAGACCGGATGAAAACTACAGGCGTATAAATAAATCAAGTGTCCGTCTTGCAATGCCTGAATTTCCTGAAGAATATTTTTTTGACGGTCTTAAAAAGCTCTTACAATTAGATGAGGAGTGGATTAAACCAGGGGCAGGTAATTCTTTATATATCCGTCCTTTTGTTATAGCCACACAGGCAGGTATCATTGCTTCTCCCTCTGAAGAATATAAATTTATTATTATTTGCTCACCGGCACAATCCTACTACGGAGGTGAAGTAAGAGTAAAGATTGCCGAAAAATATAGCAGGGCCGCAGATGGTGGATTTGGTTATACCAAAGCCGCCGGTAACTATGCGGGACAATTTTATCCAACCAACCTTGCGAAGGAAGAAGGGTATCAACAAGTGGTTTGGACAGATGCCAGCACACATGAGTTCATTGAAGAGGCCGGTACCATGAATATCTTTATTCGACTAGATAACAAACTAATTACTTGTCCAACAGGTGATAGGATTTTGGATGGTATAACCAGAAAAAGCATCATTAAATTGGCAAAAGCCAGGGGAATTGAAGTAGAAATAAGACCTATAAAAGTGTCTGAGCTGGTTAATGGCATAAAGAATAATTCTTTAAAAGAAATGTTCGGTAGTGGAACAGCAGCGGTGATTAATCCAATACTGGGTTTTGGCTATAAAGAAGAACGCTACGAATTACCAAAAATTGAAAATTCATATGCATCAATCCTAAAGCAACAACTATTGGATATACAATATAATAAGATTGAGGATAAGTTTGGATGGAGGTACAGGGTATAGTATTCCAATAAAACAAAAAGAAATGGGCACTAAAGTTTAGTGTCCGTTTTATTTATCCAGAATAGCCTGAATATTTGGTTTAAAATATTTGGGCCCTTTGAGCACTTTACCATCCTCCCTATAAATTGGCTTACCATCTTTTCCTAATTTACTCATATTGCTGCGCTGTATTTCTTCAAACACTTCTTCAATTTTATGTTGCATACCGTGTTCCAGAATAGTTCCACAAAGAATATAAAGCATATCCCCCAAAGCATCTGCTACCTCTGCCAAATCATTATTTTGCGCTGCCTCTAGATATTCTTTATTTTCTTCGTCCATAAGGTCAAATCTCAATTTGTTCTTTACAGCACCCAGATCAGCTTTCATAGATTGGGATACTCCTAGCCCAAAGGATTTATGAAAAATTTCAACAGAAGCAATTTTCTTTATCATGGTTTTTTTGTTTTAGTTTTGCGTAAAAATAATGAATATGTTTAGCACAGGACAACTAATATTTGCGGTAGTTTTTATTTTGTTATTCACATTGATCTTGATATTTTCTTATCGAAAAGACAAAAAACTTCATGCTAAAAATTACCGGGGGGTAAAGTGGGTAGGAATTGTGTTTATTATATTCGTAATATTCTTATTTTTAATTAAGTACATCCTCAAAAATTAACATATTTACTAAGAACACCACAAAAATGTTGAGATTGACAACAATCTTGCTGTTTCATTCGTATAATATAAGAAAAGAAGTAATTTTGCGTTAACCAATTATATTATCATTCTAATAATGACCACTTTTTTAACAATTCTTTTTATTCTAATACTTTTGAATGCTGCACTTTTATTTTTTAGCGTATCTAATGCTGGACAGAGAGTGAATAAGTTAAAGAAAAGTATTTCAGAGCAATCATTAAGTAAAATTTATCCTCTGGATTTAAATCCAACCAATTACAAAAAAGCAATTTAGTTTTTTACCTTTAGGGTATGAAACAGTTTTTACTTGTTTTTATTGGAGGTGGGTTTGGTAGCTTTCTTCGTTTTATTATTGGTAAAACCTTCAACGATTATTTTCACAATTTCTACCTTGGTACATTCCTGGTTAATATTATTGGTTGCCTGATAATTGGTTTTATTCTGGGTACATCAATGAAAGGAAATCTTCTTTCAAAAGATCAAATCCTGATTCTATCTACCGGCTTTTGCGGCGGATTTACTACTTTTTCAGCATTTACTTTAGAAAATCACGGATTGCTTCAATCCGGTCAATTGCTGCACTTTTCTTTTTATACTTTAAGCAGTATTACTGTTGGCGTTCTGGCTGTTGTCATGGGACTTTGGCTTTCCAGATTAATATGACTACCACCGGTATTTAAATGCTATTTACCTTATTAACAGTAATTTATAAACCTCTTCATAATTGAAATAATATGCAGGTTTTTTTGCTTTCCTACAAACTTAGTTAAAACTCCCTGACAAAATCATCATATAAACATATTTGAAAGCTTTTAATGATATACCCTCAAAATTAAGGGGGTTTAATTCAAATTATTATAAAAATTACATTAACACCCCATACTTTTATGGGGTGTTAATTATTTTAATATATATTTGCCGCGATCAACAATAAAATTTAAAAATGAAAAAAGTTGAAGCAATTATTAGAAAATCCAAATTTGATGACGTGAAAAACGCACTTCATGAAATTGAGGTAAATTTCTTTAGTTACTGGGATGTAACTGGAGTAGGTAATGAAAAAGAAGGACATGTCTATCGAGGTATTTCATACAGTACTACAGACATTCAAAGAAGGTATCTGGAAATCGTCGTGTCTGACGAATTTCTTGAAAGAACCGTAAACACAGTACTGGAAGCAGCCTACACAGGAAATGTAGGTGATGGAAAGATCTTTGTTTCCGATGTCCTACATGCTTACAGAATAAGAACCAAGGAAAACGGCCATGCCGGAATCAACTAAAAAGTCACTAACTAATACTTAAAAGAAATGGAAGCAGGATTATTTACAGCTAACAATGTTTGGATGATGGTATGTACCGCCCTTGTATTTTTTATGCATACAGGATTCGCCTTTTTAGAAATTGGCCTCACCAGACAGAAAAACACAATTAATATACTTTTTAAAAACATCTTTATTATTACAGCAGGTCTACTATTGTATTATATAGGTGGTTTTAATTTAATGTATCCCGGATTTGAAGAAGGTTCGATGGGTATTTTCGAATTTGCCGGTTTTGGAATTGACCCCCCGGCAAATGGGATGACAGCTGAATACGCTGATGGAGGTTACACCTGGTGGACAGATTTCTTGTTCCAGGGAATGTTTGCAGCCACAGCGGCAACAATTGTATCAGGAGCGGTTGCCGAGCGTATTAAAATAGGCTCTTTTATGATTTTCACAATCATATATGTAGGCCTTATATATCCCATAGCCGGTTCCTGGCAATGGGGTGGCGGATTCCTATCCACATTAGGTGGAGAAGAAGGAGGCTTTTATGATTTTGCAGGTTCAACTCTGGTACATTCCGTTGGAGGATGGGGCGCTTTAATAGCCATTTACCTTTTAGGAGCCAGAATAGGCAAATTTGATAAGGATGGGAAACCAAATGCTATCCCGGGCCACAGTATTCCAATGGCCACAGCGGGAGTTTTAATTCTTTGGTTAGGCTGGTTTGGATTTAACGGTGGTTCTGTTTTATCTGCAGATCCGGCTACTACATCACTTGTACTCGTAACTACCTGTTTGGCCGCAGCGGCTGGTGGTGTTGCATCCGCAGCATTATCTACCATTATGTATAAGAATATGGACCTAACTATGTTCCTAAACGGAATATTGGGAGGCCTGGTAGGTATCACGGCAGGTGCTGACCTTATGTCGCCAACCGAGGCAGTAATTATAGGTCTTATTGCTGGTGTGATAATTGTACTTGGCGTGGCTCTAATTGATAAGATGCGATTAGATGATCCTGTTGGAGCAGTTACCGTACACCTTATATGCGGAATCTGGGGAACTCTTGCAGTAGGCATATTTGGTGATTTGGCCGGAGGGCAACAATTAATATATCAATTAACCGGGATTGCTTCAGTAGGAGTTTTCTGCTGTATCTCGGCCTTCATAATCATTTTTACACTTAAGAAAACAATGGGAATAAGAGTTCCAAAAGAAGAAGAAATAAACGGGTTGGACCTGGCTGAACATGGAATGGACGCCTACCCTGACTTTAGATTGAATCAACATTAATAGTATAAAAAACTAACGGAGCGTTTGGCAGAACGCTCCGTTATAAAACATTTTCAATAAAATCAATTTAAATATCATTTAACGTTCTCCTTAACAGGAAAATAAAAACATTGAATTATGAAAACATTTACAAATACAAGTTACATAAAAAATCTCTTACTTTTAGCATTACTATTGCTGGGAACAGCAGCTTTTGCTCAGGAAGAAGAAGAAGAGGAAAAAAAGAAATTTTCTTTTAGTGGATCAGCAGATGCTTACTTCAGAGCAAATTTTAATGGTCTTAACAAAGAAATACCAGATGCTACTGGTGGATCTGTTGGACCAACCGCACCCGGAACTTCATTTGCCAACAGTCCAGGTTTCGCATTAGGTATGGTTAACTTAATTGGAGCTTACGAAGGTGAAAAAGTCGGAGTTGTTGCCGATTTAGTTTTTGGTCCCAGAGGTGAAGAAGCTGTTTTTGGATCTCCAGTAGGTTCGTCAAATATTATTAACCAATTATATGTTTACTGGAATGTTAGTGAGACTATTACCCTGACCTTTGGTAATTGGAACACTTACCTGGGGTACGAAGTAATTTCCCCAGTTGGAAACTTTAATTATAGTACTTCCTATATGTTTTCATATGGTCCTTTTTCACATGCCGGTATAAAAGCTGATTTTGACCTTGGGAACGATTGGTCTGCTATGGTAGCCATAATGAATCCGACAGATTTTACCGATATTAACCCATTTAGTGAATATTCCTTTGGAGCCCAGTTAGGGTATTCTGGCCAATTTTTAAACTTCATATATGGAAAACAAGGGTTTAATGAGGTCCTAGTTGCCGGGGTTCCAGTGGATACTGATATTAAAGGTCTTTTCCAAATTGACTATACGGGTGGTTTTGATATAGGTGAATCCTTTTTTCTAGGAATAAATGCTACTTACCAGGATACAGATGGTGTTGGCTTTTATGGTGCAGCTTTATACCCTCAATATACTACCTCAGATACATTTACAATTGGTTTGAGAGGTGAATATTTTAAAGAAATGGGCGATTATGGAGCCATTGGAACCGGAGTTGAAGATTCTAACGTATTAGCTATAACCCTTTCAGGGAATGTCACAATTGGTGATTACCTGACATTTATTCCTGAAATCAGATTAGACAACGCATCGGATGATGCCTTCATAAATAATGATTTAGAACCATCTAAAAACTTGTCGTCATTCTTGTTAGCCGCTGTATTTGCGTTCTAGTTAAAAAAATAGTTTGGTTTGTTTTGTTTAGTTAAATAAATGCTGGCCCCGATGGCAATACATCGGGGCTTATTTATTTGACTTAAGTTTAAAGCTTTTCACCCCTGCTTTAATTTTGGTGTTCAGGAAATTTCTTTTTGGGACTATAGGACAAGAATATTTCTTATTATAAGCACAATAAGGATTATAAGCCCTGTTAAAATCAAGTATAATTGAATTTCCTTCAGGGATATCTAAATCCAGATAGCGACCTCCGGCGTATGTCTCTTCGCCGTTCGTATTATCCAAAAAAGGCAGAAAAAGATAATCATTATATTCTGCGGTTTGCATCAACTCCAGGTTTTGATAAATTTCAAGGCTATAATTTTTATCATTTAAAGTGAAATTTGCTAACCCATATACTACTTCTTCAGAAAGACGCTCAGTGGTAGTAGGCATCATAAAAGGAATTGCATCTGCTGTCCTCACCAATGAAGCTATTACCCGAAATGAAGTATCGGGTTCAAAGAAATCCAATCCCTCAAAATCTTTACGATACTTGTCTGGTAATGGCGAAGTCTCCGGATTTTGGAATTCTTCATTGAGTTTGTTTTGAAACAGCAAAATCTCCTTTACCAGCTCTGAATTATTTACTGCTATATCCGACTTATTAGTATCGTGATATTTACGTTTATCCGCACATCCCAAAATACAAACGAATAAACATATGATTCCAAACAAGTTATTTTTTTTCATAGACACATATTTCGTTCAAAAATACAATATCTCCTTTTTTTATATACTTTTACTTTTCAAGATTAAACATGAACAAATTTTTGATTCTGAGGACCATAAAAGCATTCCCTTTTTTAAGGTAACAATGCTGCTTTGCTTAGAATCAATACGATTTTATAGCTTATAGCCTGGCAAGTTTGTCGGGCTTTTTTATGATTTAGACAGCATGAAATCAATTTACGATAGCTACATAAATTCGTTTAAGGGATTATCCAAAGAGGTTTGGTGGTTGTCTTTAATTACACTTATAAACAGGGCAGGGACTATGGTCATCCCCTTTTTGTCACTCTATCTTACTCAGGATCTTGGTTTCACATTGGAAAATGTCGGAATTATTATGAGTTGTTTCGGATTAGGATCACTCATAGGTGCCTGGCTGGGAGGAAAATTAACAGATCTGTTTGGTTCATATCAGGTCATGTTGGTAAGTCTTATTTTGACCGGGATACTTTTCATTACCCTTCAATTCCTTGTTTCATTTTGGTCAATTTGTGGAGGCATCTTCTTATTAATGATTATCGCGGACGCATTCAGACCCGCAACATTTGTAGCGCTCAACGCATACAGTAAGCCTGAAAATAAAACAAGATCGGTAACACTTATTCGACTTGCAATAAATCTTGGTTTTTCTGCCGGCCCTGCTATTGGCGGACTAATAATAGCCACTTTAGGTTACGGTGGGTTATTTTGGGTAGATGGCCTAACCTGCATTGCAGCCGGTATATTGTTATTAGGCCTCCTTAATCCTAAAAAGGTAAAAGTTCTTGATAGCGTTCAAAATGAAATGCCTTTGTCTGCATATAAAGATGTGCCGTATTTGGTGTTTATTATGGCAATGGTTCTGTTCGGATTCGTATTTGTGCAATACTTTTCCACAATTCCCATTTACTATAACGATGCACATGCATTAAATGAAACTCAAATAGGTTTACTTTTAGCCATGAATGGCTTCTTAATTGTTGTTTTTGAAATGCCGCTGATTAGGTTTTTGGAGACAAGATCTTTATCCAAAATAACTAATCTGATAATTGGTTTAATGCTTGTTACTTTAAGTCTGTTAATCCTTAATTTTACTTCATGGGCCGGTATTCTTATTATAGGAATGTTATTGATGACCCTGGGAGAAATGATTGCGTTTCCATTTTCATATGCATTTGCCATGGACAGAGCCCAGAGGGGCAGACCAGGTGAATACATGGCTCTTTATAGTATTTCATTTTCGATCGCTCATATTTTCGCACATAATTCCGGGATGAATTCCATTGCCAGGCTTGGCTATCAAACCACCTGGTATTTGGCGGTTTTTGTAGGATTACTTGGCATTTTATTACTTTTATGGTTGAAGCAAGTGCTTCTAAGAAGTCCCCGAAATTAAATTCTATGAAATATTTCATCTTCCTGTTAATTTTTTTTGGTTTGATTTCCGGGTGTTTGGATAAAAAGAATCATTTGGAACCTTCAGCAATTAAGCTGAGAAGAGTTACTAGCATTAATCCTAATAATTATAATGTTGCTTTCCTAATTATGGAGGGTACGTTTAATACAGAATTTACTGCTCCATATGATATTTTTCAACATACAAAATACAGAGAAGGTATAAAGGCCATGAATACCTTTACAGTAGCTAATACTTTAGAGCCAGTTACTACTTTTGAGGGTCTGCGTATTTTACCGGATTTTAATTACTTAAATGACTCCCTTCCTCACATTGATATCCTGGTAATTCCGAGTGCAGAACACCATCTGGATACGGATCTGAAAGATACGGCCATGCTTAATTTTGTAAAAAGGGTAGATAAGAATGCGCTATTTATGACTTCACATTGCGATGGCGCTTTTGTTCTGGCAAAAGCCGGCTTGTTAGACAAGGTTAGCTCTACCACTTTTCCCGGCGATATTACAAAATACAAGCAGATGTTTCCTCAACTAAATGTAAAAGATAGCGTTCTATTTGTACATGATGGAAAGTATATTACTTCTGTGGGTGGGGCGAAAAGCTTTGAGGCCTCATTGTACCTGTGTGAATACCTCTATGGAAAAGAAATAACAAAATCTCTGGCCAAAGGATTAGTAATTGATTGGGACCTTAATTTAATTCCAAAATCTATTCCTCAATAATGGCATCATAACGAGATCCCTTTAGGTACTTATTAACTATGGCATTAAACTCGGGCATAATTCTCAATAGTGCTGTATGCTCCAGTGAATATAGTCGCGTCTTGTCCTCATAGCCATTTTTTAATAATTCTTCCAGATAAAATAGTGCCGTACCAAAATCTTCGTATTTAGAACTATCGGATATAATTTTTAAGTAATATGAATAAGCCTTAGGTTCTGTAATAGTTTTCAACATCCAGAGAAAACTTAATGCCTCATCATTAACTACCGGATACTCCTTTTCAATATCTATATTATCTTCTATAAGTGCATTGAGATATCCCAATAAACGTTTTCCCATTTGTTGTTCTAAAGGATCCGGCTTCTTATCATATTTTTTGAGTTCTGACATCTGATAATTCCACCATCCCAGATTATTGTAATTCAGAGCAGCTAAATCATCAAATAAATTATAGTCATAATCCTCTTTTATAAAAGATTCCCGAAGAAGAACATTGTTTAAATTTCGTCTTTGAGATCTATACCTATTTTCTTTTTTAAGGATTTTAAGTTGCTCCCTCAATGAATCAACTTCCAGATGTGGCCTGTAAACAGAAATTATTTCACTTTGCAAGTTATATGCCTTTAATAACTGACCTGAATTAATTAGCAGTTTAAGTTCCTTCAAATTTTTGCGATAAGAATTCATCACAAATTCATCATTTTTAGCAACATTCCCTTTAGCTATAGCCGAAAGTGTAAGTATATTTAATGCCTTGTTTATAAGGCTATAATCTGACCATCTTTCCCCGCCATCAAATACCAACAGATCATTTGGGAATTTCATTTTGTTCAACAATTCCCTGCCCTGTAACATTTGAGGGTAGTTAAAATCCTCATTCCCAACAATCCCGATAAAGTAAAAAGGTTTTTTCTCATCTAATAATTCAACACTTGGAACAAAAGATCCGCATGAAATTACACCTTCAACCTCTTTTATAAATGAAGGTATAACAGCCGCAAACTTAGCTCCTGATGTAAACCCGGCAGTATAAATTCTATTTCTATTCAAAGGGAAAAGCGCTGCAACTTCATGAAACATCCTACTGGTAATTAAAACATTTTTAGAAATTGAAAGCGTATCGCTTATATCATTAGACGAAGCAAGTAGAAACCCCTGCTCTTCTGCGGCAACCTTAAAAATGTTTAATGCCTGGCTATTCTTGCCTTCCATGTCAAAAACAAATATGACAGGCCATGTACCCGTACCATCAAACTTTTTAGGAAGATATAATTTATATGTTTCGGAAATTGAATCGTTGATACTGATAGAATCTATAATCCTTCCCTTTTTAAATACAACTTGTCTTGTTTGTGAGCTGCCTGAATAAGCAAAGCTTACAAATAAAAGAAGAAATAAAACTCGCTTCATATTTCTGAAATAATCAAAAACCTAGCCAAAATAGTTGAGAATTCTGCAAATGCTCCAAGTTATACTTAAAAACCTTAAAGATTGAATCGCGGAGTACAAATAGAAAATACAACTTCGTTACAACCTCTAGTTAAATAAAGCAATTAAATCCCTCAACAACAAATATTCAAAACTATTTATTTCCTACATCCGGATGTTCGGTTATAAAATTCTGTTGAATCGATATTATTTTAATTCAAACACTTCGAAAGAGTATAACTTTTAAACTAAATTACTTACTTTAAATTTAATTCGGCCAACAACAGAGCTGTCTCTTTTGTAATATTCCCGATTCAATCAATGTTACTTATGTCGCCTTATTGGCGAATCAGAAACTACATCAGATAGAATTATATGCGTCCTGGTTTCCCCATATCTAATGAGTTCATCAATAAATCGTTCGAGATGAGCCTGATCCTTAAGAACTACCTCCATTATAATATTCTCATCACCCGTAATCCGGTAACAATTTATAACTTCCTCCAGGGTTTTAACCATCTCAAGAAAAGGTTTCAATTTACCCATAAAAGCTCTTAATGTAATTATGGCCTTTAGTTGATAACCTGCCAGTGTATAGGATACTTTTGCATTAAAACCTTCGAGAATTCCAAGGTCTTCCATTTTTTTGACACGCTCCGCCACTGCCGGTGGAGTAAGCCCTACCTCCCTTCCAATATTTGACAAGGACAGCCTTGAATTCTCCTGCAGGAGTCTAAGGATGTGCCAGTTTAAGTCATCTATTTTGTTATTCAAAGTAAATTCTCTTAATTAATATTGTTTACTAAGCGAAAATACAAAATTGCTATATATTTTAAAGAAGATATCTAAAATTTGGACGTAACTTTATTCTATAATTTTTGCTAAAAGAGAAAATGCCCTACAAAAACTTAAGAACCTTACCGGTTTACAGAAAAGCAATGGAACTCTGCACTATGAGCAGAGAAATTGCCTCGTTTGTTACTCAGAACAAGGATTTACTGAAATTGTACCAATCTAATAGTTTAAGAGATCATATTGCGGATTCTTTACTTACTGACGCCATTTTAATCCCGCAACAGATTGCACAAGCAGAATCTAGTGAATCATTTACTGTTCGAATGAAAAGTGCTTCATTTATCAATATTATGATAGGTAACATAATCTCGTATTGTAACGGACTGGAAAATGATGGATTAAAAGAACGGGAATATGTGGATTTACTTCGGAAAGAAATCCACAGTTTTAGAAGATCTTTTAAGAAATGGAGAAAGTCTATTAGTAAAAATGGTGGCGATTCAAGCTGGGGATTTAATGATTATATGGGCTACTAAACAAGTCCCGTAAGGGTTAATATATTCATTTACAAAATTTGAATATCGGACTATTCCTGAAAATCCTTACATATTTCTTCTATACTGCCCTCCAACTTCAAATAATGCATGTGTAATTTGTCCTAATGAACAAACTTTAGTAACCTCTATAAGATTTTCAAATATGTTTTCATTCTTTATGGCTGTTTCCTGCAGTTCTTCCAGCTGTTTTTGAGCAATTATCTTATTTCTTATTTGCAAGCTTTGCAAAGTATTGATTTGTTGCTGTTTTTCCTTGTCTGTAGCACGAATTACCTCAGCAGGGAGTATGGTAGGAGATCCTGAAGAGCTCAAAAAAGTGTTTACGCCGATTATTGGATATTCACCTGTGTGTTTTAAAGTTTCATAGTGCATACTTTCTTCCTGTATTTTGGATCGTTGATACATTGTTTCCATTGCACCCAAAACACCTCCGCGCTCAGTAATTCTGTCAAATTCAAGTAATACAGCCTCCTCTACAAGATCCGTAAGTTCTTCAATAATAAATGACCCTTGAAGCGGATTTTCATTTTTGGTAAGACCTAATTCCTTGTTAATAATCAATTGAATCGCCATTGCCCTTCTAACCGATTCTTCCGTTGGTGTGGTAATGGCCTCATCGTATGCATTGGTATGCAATGAATTACAATTGTCATAAATAGCATAGAGGGCCTGCAATGTGGTTCTAATATCATTAAAATCAATCTCCTGCGCATGCAAACTTCTTCCAGATGTTTGTATATGATATTTTAACATTTGTGCCCTGGAATCTGCATCATATTTGTCTTTCATAGCCTTTGCCCAAATACGCCTTGCTACTCTCCCTATTACTGAATACTCAGGATCTATACCATTGGAAAAGAAAAACGACAAGTTGGGACCAAATTTGTTAATATCCATCCCCCGGCTAAGGTAGTATTCAACATAGGTAAAACCATTTGACAGCGTAAAAGCCAATTGGGTAATAGGATTTGCACCTGCCTCTGCTATGTGGTAACCCGAAATCGATACTGAATAAAAATTCCTTACCTCATTGAGAATAAAATATTCCTGTACGTCTCCCATTAGTCTCAAGGCAAATTCTGTTGAAAAGATACAGGTATTTTGTGCCTGATCTTCTTTTAGAATATCTGCCTGTACTGTTCCCCGGATTGTTTTTAAAGTCTCTTGTTTAATGGTTCTGTACACTTTAGGCGCCAACACTTTATCTCCTGTTATACCCAGTAATAAAAGACCAAGACCGTTATTTCCTTCCGGTAAAAGGCCCTCATATTTTGGCCTACTTTTTAAATCTCCGCCATAAAGGTCTTTGATTTTTGATTCTACCTCTTTTTCGAGACCATTTTGATGGATATACTTCTCGCAGTTTTGGTCAATTGCAGCATTAATAAAATAACCCAAAAGCATTGGTGCAGGGCCATTTATGGTCATACTAACTGAAGTCATAGGATCACTCAGGTCAAAACCCGAATACAACTTTTTGGCGTCATCCAGACAGCAAACAGATACTCCAGCATTCCCTATCTTTCCATAAATATCGGGCCTGTGATCAGGATCATTACCGTAGAGTGTCACAGAATCGAATGCAGTAGACAGTCTCTTGGCAGGCATACCCAGACTTACATAATGAAACCTTCTGTTTGTACGCTCAGGTCCTCCTTCACCGGCAAACATCCGTGTGGGATCTTCACCCGTCCTTTTAAAGGGGTAAAGTCCCGAAGTATATGGAAATTCCCCGGGTACATTCTCCTGTAATCGCCATTGAAGCAGGTCGCCCCATGCCTTATACTTTGGTAAAACCACTTTGGGAATTGCAAGGCCTGAAAGTGACTCAACATGTGTATCTATACTTATCTCTTTTTCCCGAACTTTAAAAACATAAGCGGCGCCTTTATATTTATTTACAAAACTATCCCAGTTTAGTATAATCTCCCAATTATAAGGATCAAATTCGAGTTTAACCCGTTCATACTCAACCAATAAAAGTTGAATTAACTTATCTTTTTCCCCTTCACCTGAAATATTCAAACTTGAAGCTTCTATGCCCGCACTGGTTAACTTTGGCGGAGTCTTGGAAAGACCTTCTATTGTTTTATAAATGCCATATAAATGCTGGGCTACTTCAACCTGATGTGACACTTTAGTATCATAAGATTTAATACTTTCCGCAATCTCTGAAAGATATCTTATCCTGGCTGGAGGCACAACAAATACTTTTTGATCCATTTCCTGGCTGATCACTAAAGTTGAAGCAAGATCTGCATTTGCCTTTTCCGTTAATTGTTGCATAACCGCTTTGTATAACCGATTCATGCCCGGGTCATTAAATTGTGAAGCTATAGTGCCAAATATCGGCAATGTCTCATCATCTGTTTCCCATAGACCTTGATTTCGTACATATTGTTTCCTTACATCTCTTAGGGCATCCGGAGCTCCTCTTTTATCAAATTTATTTATAGCAACCAGATCAGCAAAATCGAGCATATCAATTTTCTCAAGTTGAGTTGCAGCACCAAATTCAGGGGTCATAACATAAAGGGAAACATCACTATGCTCAATTATTTCTGTGTCTGACTGGCCAATGCCCGAGGTTTCAAGAATAATCAGATCAAAGGCAGCTGTTTTGAGTATTTCAACGGCCTCATTTACATATTTAGATAATGCCAAATTGGATTGTCGTGTTGCCAGTGATCGCATATACACCCGATCATCATTTATGGCATTCATTCTGATCCGGTCACCCAGAAGAGCTCCTCCTGTTTTTCTTTTGGAAGGATCAACAGATATCAAACCAATAGATTTCTCCGGAAAATCCCTTAAAAATCGCCTGACGAGCTCGTCAACTAAACTAGACTTCCCCGAACCTCCCGTTCCTGTTATTCCCAATACAGGAACTTGATTATTATCCTGGCGAATTCCGGAAAAGAGTTTTTCAAATTCAGAAGGCCTGTTTTCTGCAAGACTTATCAGCCGTGCAATAGTCTTGGGTTGCTTTCTCTTTAAAGCTTTAATCAGGGTAGTACCTTTATCGAGTGTTAAGTCGGGAACCTGGGTATCACTGCGTTCTACAAGGTCGTTTATCATTCCTTGCAATCCCATAGTTCGACCATCATCCGGAGAATATATCCTGGTAATACCATATTCCATCAAGGCCTCCATTTCTACTGGAAGAATTACACCTCCACCTCCACCAAATATCTTAATATGACCAGCTCCTCGTTCCTTTAATAGGTCATACATATATCTAAAATATTCATTATGACCACCTTGATACGAAGTCATAGCTATGGCATTGACATCTTCTTGTATAGCGCAATTTACAACCTCATCAACACTTCTGTCGTGGCCTAAATGAATGACTTCTACTCCTGTAGATTGAATAATGCGCCGCATTATGTTAATGGCTGCATCATGACCATCAAACAGAGAAGCCGCAGTAACCACTCTTATTTTATTCTTTGGCTTATAGACTTTATATTGTTCCATTGATAATTTTTGGGCTTCTTTAGGTTAGCAATTTACGGAAAATGCAAAAAAAATCACCTTGCAATCAGAATTTTATAAAAATCATTAGTTTCACGAAGCCTCTGTTCCTAATATTATAATTTTATAGGCTTAAATATATCATTTTGAGAAACACAATTCTTATTCACTGCCCGGATCAATCGGGAATAATTAGTGCTATAACCGGGTTTATACATAATAAAGGAGGAAATATCGTTTATCTGGACCAGCATGTTGATGAGGAACTCAGTGTTTTTTTTATGCGTCTTGAAAGTGAGTTTTCAAATAACACGATTGCATTTACTAAATTCAAAGAGGAATTCGAGATAAAATTGGCTATCCCATATGAGATGAAATGGAGCATACATCTGGGAAACCTGAAGCCGAGAATGGCCATTTTTGTATCTAAATACAACCATTGCTTGTATGACTTGCTCAGCAGATATAAATCGGGTGAACTAGAAGTGGAGATCCCTTTCATCTTAAGTAATCATGAAGAGGCTAAGCATATTGCTGAACAATTTGAAATACCTTTCTACTATGTACCTGTAACTAAAGAAACCAAAGCAGAGGCAGAGAAGAAACAATTGGAACTTTTAAAGTCTCATAATACAGATTTTATAGTTTTGGCAAGATATATGCAAATAATAAGCAGTAAAATTATAGATCATTTTCCAAACAAAATAATCAACATTCACCATTCCTTTCTTCCTGCATTTGCAGGAGCCAAACCTTATCATGCGGCATTTGATAGGGGTGTGAAAATAATTGGTGCAACCAGTCATTATGTAACTGAAGCCCTGGATGGGGGACCCATCATTGAGCAAGATGTTACAATGGTGTCTCACTCTCACCGGGTAAAAGACTTTATTGCTAAAGGACGTGATCTGGAAAAAATTGTACTTTCCAGAGCCGTTCAACTTCACGTAAACAGGAAAACAATGGTTTATAATAATAAAACGGTAATTTTCTCATAACCTCATAGTAAAAGCCCTTTTTACCCCGCATATTATTTAGTATATTAACAGAATAATATTTTAAAAAGATTAAGGCTTATGGTTAAAATAGCGGTTTTAGGACCAATACCAAGAGATACTATCTACACGCATCAGGACGAGGTTATACAAAAATACGGTTGTGTGACTCATCCTGTAATAGCTCTGTCCAAGTTATTGGGAGATGAAGGAACTGTTATTCCAATCACCAATGTACATCAAAAAGATTTTAATCCTATTCTGGAAGTGTTCAAACCTTATTCAAATATTGACATTTCTCATATTGGGAATGAGGACGACAGAGGCACTGTTATAGAATTGAGGTTTATAGATCAAAATAATCGATTAGAGAAACAAACATCCTGTATGAGACCCATTTTGCCTGAAGATATTTCAGACTTGAACGATATCGACGCATATGTTTTTGTTCCTATTACAGACTTCGAGATTTCCCTTAGTACGCTGAGTCATATTAAACAGCACAAAAAAGGGTTGATAATCTTTGACGCTCATGGCCCAACTACCACAATGAGTATGACCGGAGATCGATATCGAAAGTTTTGGGTGGATATGGATGAGTGGCTTCCCCATATTGATGTTCTCAAAATGAATCTTGAAGAATCTCAGGCATGTTGGTTTAAAAACGAATATGAATATGAGGAAATGACGAGTTATGAAGAAGATAAAACTGATCATCTAGATGCGATGGCTGAGCACGTGTTATCAAAAGGGGTCACTTATTTTTATGTTACGTTAGATTCAAGAGGTTGCGTTGTGTATTACCGGGAGGACGATACTACGGTGAAAAAATTTATAAAATCTGTTTTTATGAAGGATGTTATAGATACTACTGGATGTGGGGATTCTTTTGCTGGAGGTCTGGCCTATGGGTTTTCTTTTTACAAAGACCCCATTAAAGCCGCGCAATATGCAAATACCCTTGGTGCCATGCGTACACAGGGAAAAACTTTTGATGTTTTTAAAAGTAAAACAGAAACCGAGAAGATAATTTCCGATCACTATTGAAAATCAGATTGGTATCCTAAATCGCCAATAATTCATTCAATAGCCGTCAGTTTTTGCAATGAATTATGTTTATTTTAAAGTATTAATAGAAAAAATCTTAAAATCCTTGCAATAAACAGAAAAATTTAACGTTAAAATTTTGAAGGTAAATCACTACAAATTCTAAACTTTGTAGTTCTGCTAACTGGTAAGGCGGATATCCTTAAACGAATTATTTGAGTTAGTATTTTTTGAGTTAGTTAGTTTAAACCGGTGGAAGCACCGGTTTTTTTTTGCTACAAATGAATTATTGGAGTAATAGGTAAATTGTAATTCACAATTGTGAATAAATAATTTATCGAAGGTTTTACCCTGGATTTTCAATGATTCCTGCAAACATTCAAACTTCCACAATCTTAGATTTTTGCAAGCATATTGGGTTTATATTTAACAATTTAGTTAAAAATTGGACAAATCACCTGATTTTTAGGTGAATACATCCAGATGTAAACATCCAAACTTTCATTTTGACCGTATATTTGTTAGAACAAAGAATGTGACCATGGATAATCAATATTGTAAAGTTGGAGCGATTACTCCAATAACAAGTGGACAAAAGGCTCTGGCCCTAATAGAATATCAATATCAAAACTTTTTAAGTAAGGCATCAGCCTTTAAGACTACAGATGATAAGCTTGCAGCATTTTTTGAGTTGAAGGCAAGGAAGCTTAAAAAGGTTTTAGAGGATTTTGTGCAGTAATACTTAGTTCTTTCTAAGTTCTTTTGCCATTTTATTGCGTATTTCTGTAGCTTTTTGTGCCGCAATAATTGCAAAATCCTTGCCGGTTGAGGCGTAGATAATCCCTCTTGAAGAATTAACCAATATCCCTACGTTTTTATTCATACCATATTTACATACTTCTTCCAGGCTTCCACCCTGTGCTCCTACCCCAGGTACTAAAAGAAAACTATCTGGTATTATTTTCCGAATTTCAATTAAATGACTCGCCTTTGTAGCTCCAACCACATACATTAGATTTTGAGAATTTTTGTACGATAATGATGTTTCCAGAACTTGCTCATACAGCGTCTTTGTGCCAAATTGTTTTGTTTGAAAATCAAAGGCACCCTCATTTGAAGTCAATGCCAGGAGAATGGTGTGTTTGTTTTCAAAAGATAAAAATGGTTCAACTGAATCTCTCCCCATATAGGGCGCAACTGTAATTGAGTCAAAATCCAAATCTTCAAAAAATGCTTTTGCGTATCGATATGACGTATTCCCGATATCGCCTCGTTTTGCATCCGCAATGGTAAAAAGTTCAGGGTAAAATTCATTAAGGTATTCGATAGTTTTACGCAGGGCCTCCCATCCCGTAGAACCATAGGCCTCATAAAAAGCAATATTTGGTTTATAGGCTACACAAAGGTGATGGGTAGCATCAATAATAGCCTTATTAAATGAAAAAATAGGCGACTTTTCATTCAGGAGGTGCGCTGGTATTCTTTCCAGGTCGGTATCCAGACCTATACAGAGAAAGGATTCTTTTTTATGGATTTGTTCAACTAAGTGTTCAATTTTCATCCTGATTATTAAAAAATCTCAGAAGCTTCTTTCAGTTTTTCGGTATTATCAACCAACATCAACTCATCAATAATCTTTTGAATATCTCCGTTGATTATATTCTGCAGATCGTAGAGCGTTAGTCCTATCCTATGATCAGTAACCCTGCCCTGTGGATAATTATATGTGCGAATCTTAGCTGAACGATCTCCACTACTGACCTGTGAATTGCGTTTTGCGGCATCCTCCTCTTGTCGTTTAGCCAGTTCCATGTCATAAAGTCGCGATCGCAAAACTCTAAAGGCTTTATCCTTATTCTTGTGCTGCGATTTTTCATCCTGACACTGAGCCACTAAACCTGTGGGAATATGAGTTAACCTAACAGCAGAGTAGGTTGTGTTTACAGATTGACCTCCAGGACCTGATGAACAAAAGAAATCTATACGGACATCCTTAGGATCTATTTGTACATCAAAATCTTCGGCCTCAGGTAAGACCATTACTGTTGCCGCACTGGTGTGAACACGGCCCTGCGTTTCTGTCTGAGGGACGCGTTGCACCCGATGTACTCCTGCTTCAAATTTCAGTGTTCCATATACATCTTCTCCACTAACCTCAAATTGAATTTCTTTATAGCCCCCACTGGTACCTTCACTCAAATCGATGATATTCGTTCTCCAACCTTTAGACTCACAATACTTGGAATACATGCGGTAAAGATCTCCTGCGAAGATACTGGCCTCGTCTCCACCTGTCCCTGCACGTATTTCCATCACTACATCTTTAGCATCCTCCGGATCTTTTGGTATTAATAACAACTTTATTTCCTCCTCCAATACCGGCAAAGCCTCCTTAGCCTCATCCAATTGCATTTTTGCCATCTCAACCATCTCTATATCACTACCATCACTAATGATCTCCTCTGCTTCGTTCACATTATTGGTCAGCTCAATATATCGATCTCTTTTATCAATGAGCAAGCGTAAATCCTTATATTCTTTATTAAGCTTTATATAGCGCTTTTGATCTGAAATAACATCAGGTTGAATTATAAGGTCTGATACCTCATCAAAGCGCTGTTTAACAATATTTAATTTATCTAACATGCAATCATCTCTTAGGAATGCGAATTTACAAATTTTTACAGGTATATTAACCTCTTCGTAAGCAAGATAGAAAGAGTTTTTATAAAAGTAGGATGAGAAAATTTATTCTTCTGTGTCCAGAATTATCCCATTACTTTTAAACATCTGGTTATAACTGTCTACAATTATTACTTCTGTATCACCCAGCTGATTTATTAAGGAAATTCCTTTCTCCTTGCCTAAAATATAGACCGCAGTAGCCAGTGCGTCACATAGTTCCGCGCTCTTGGCAAGTATGGTTACCTTACTTATTCCAGTGGTCGGATACCCGGATTTTGGATCGATGTAATGTGCGTATTTCTTACCGTTAAAAGTCACATATCTATCAAGATTGCCTGTAATTGAAACAGATGATTCTATTAATGGCAGCCAGGTAAATATTTTGCCATGACTTCTTGGGTGATCTATGCCTATTAACCATTTCTCTCCAGTTGCCTTGGTCCCCCATGTTGAAATATCTCCTGAAGCGTTAATCATACCCGCAGGAACCTGTTTGGATACCAATAGTTCCTTAACTTTATCTGCAGCATAACCCTTACCGATTGCCCCAAATCCAATCTTCATTCCTTTTTCTTTTAGAAATACAGTATTTTCAACTCTATTCAGGAAGATTTTTTTATAACCTACTTTGGAAACTGCCCGACTGATCTGTTCCGGAGTTGGAAACATGGACATTGAGCCATCAAATTTCCAGACCCCTTCCATAGCCGCAACGGTAATGTCAAAAGCGCCATCGGTAATTTCAGAAATCTGAATAGAACGTTCGATTAATTTGTAAAGCTCGAAGCTTACCTTAACAGGCTTTAAGCCCGCATTCCGATTAATTTCTGAAGTCTCCGATTCAGGATCCCAGGAAGAAATTAATTTTTCGACACGTTTGACTTCTGCTATAGCCTCTTCCAAATTGATAAATCCAATTTCTTCATTTTGAACCACAACAGTTAGTTCAAAGGGAGTGCCCATTAATTTTACAGATCTCTTTACGGTGACATGCTTTTTCGCCTGACCACAAACTGAAGCCATGGTAAGAATACCAAAAAGTAGTGCCACCAAAATTTTCACTTACTGTATTTTTTTAAGTTGTGAAAATATTGGGCGTAACGCTGTACAATTCCTATCAATAGGAAAATATGTACAAGAAAAAACGAAAAGATTTAGGGCCAAACTTTTCACGTAATTATCAAAATGTGACTAATCCGTAATTACTCAAATACCCGAAGTATATTACCGTTTAGTTCTGTGTTAAACGTTTTAAGCGGATTGTTTGTAATTGTGTTTAAAGGCGCCCCGTTTTGATCAAATTCTGATCCATGTGTGGAGCAACGAAAAATTCCTCCATTATCATCCAAAAATCTCACCTGATCTGTTTGCTGATGACTACATATCTGACTTGCGGCTATAAAATTACCTTCAAGGTTCTTAACCACTACCACATCATTTTTTAGAATAAAATCACCATTATTCTGCAACCCTGAACCTTCCTGCGAATTAAGATCTACTGTAAAGTCAACACCAGTAGGTACGGGTTTCATTTCCAGGTCTCCGTCATCACTTGAACAACCGTTAATACAAGGGAAGGTAAGCGCGAAGGCTGCACCCGCTCCCAGGCTTCGTAAAAATTCCTTTCTCTCCATAACATTTATTTTTTTAGATGTACATGTAATTTCGACCCAGAATTCGGGCTGAAAACTATTATAAAAAGAACGCTCTAAAAGAGTGATTCGTATACCTCAATAGATAAACGTGCCGTATTCGCTCTTAATTGTTAGTTTTTTCGTGGTATTTGGCTCTACATAGCCTACAATCTGGGCTTCTACGTTAAATTCCTGAGATATTGCTATCAGGTCTTTAGCAACACTTTCTTTCACATAAAGTTCCATGCGATGACCACAATTAAAAACCTGATACATTTCTTTCCAATCTGTGCCCGATTGTTCCTGAATTAATTTAAATAATGGCGGTATCCTAAACATGTTATTTTTAACAATATGGAGGTCTTCGATGAAGTGAAGAATCTTGGTCTGAGCCCCGCCACTGCAATGTATCATGCCATGTATATCTTTGGAATCGTATTTCTGAAGTATTTTTTTTATAATCGGAGCGTAGGTTCTGGTAGGAGACAACACAAGTTTACCCGCATCCAGAGGAGAATCCTGAACAGCATCTGTAAGTTTAACATTTCCCGAATACACCAAATCTTCAGGTACATGGGAATCATAGCTCTCCGGATAACTTGTGCTCAAATATTTCGTAAAAACATCATGCCTTGCTGATGTAAGTCCATTGCTACCCATCCCTCCGTTATATTCAGATTCATAAGTAGCCTTTCCATAGGACGCCAAACCAACAATTACATCTCCCGGAGAAATATTCGCATTATCTATAACATCAGCCCTTTTCAGCCTTGCTGTGACGGTAGAATCAACTATTATCGTGCGTACCAGATCCCCTACATCAGCGGTTTCACCACCTGTTGAATAAATAGTAATATCGTGATTTGCTAAATCTTCAATTAATTCCTGAGTACCATTTATTATTGCCGAAATGACCTCGCCCGGAATCAGGTTTTTATTTCTACCAATGGTAGAGGATAGCAGAATATTATCTGTTGCTCCAACACATAAAAGATCATCCAGGTTCATGATCAATGCATCCTGGGCAATACCTTTCCAAACAGACATATCACCCGTTTCTTTCCAATACATATAAGC
>CAZHWD010000100.1:0-56994 GCA_964536335.1 uncultured Eudoraea sp.
TTTTTTATTTTTGCCAACGATTTAAATTTTTAAAACCAAAATTATTATGTCAGACATTGCATCAAGAGTAAAAGCTATCATCGTTGATAAATTAGGAGTTGATGAGAACGAAGTTGTAGCCGAAGCTAGCTTTACCAACGACTTAGGGGCAGATTCATTGGATACTGTTGAGTTGATAATGGAATTTGAGAAAGAATTTGATATTCAAATCCCTGACGATCAAGCCGAAAATATCGCAACAGTTGGCCAAGCTATTAGTTATATAGAAGAAGCCAAATAAATTTATGATTTCTTGATAAAGATTTATAATTATCCATGCGGTAATCGTGCTGCATGGATAATTTTTTTTAATTTACGCTTGGGTTAGACATCAATTTAAAATTGGGTTAAATGCAATTAAAAAGAGTTGTGGTTACTGGACTTGGTGCCTTAACACCTATTGGCAATAATATTGAGCAATACTGGAAAGGTTTAAAGGAAGGCAAAAGTGGATCAGCACCAATAACCTATTACGATACAGAAAAATTCAAAACCAAGTTTGCCTGCGAGTTAAAGAACTTTGATTCACAGGACTACTTTGATAGAAAAGAGGCGCGAAAATTAGATAAATTTGCTCAATATGCCTTGATTTCTTCAGATGAAGCTATTATAGATTCAGGATTAGATCTGGAAAAAATAGATAAATTTAGAGTAGGGGTTATCTGGGGTGCTGGAATTGGCGGCCTGGAAACCTTTCAAAATGAGGTTTTAAATTTCGCTGCCGGTGACGGAACACCAAGATTCAATCCTTTTTTTATTCCTAAAATGATCGCAGACATTGCCCCAGGTAATATCTCAATTAAGCATGGTTTTATGGGGCCTAATTATACCACGGTATCTGCTTGTGCCTCTGCAGCCAATGCTATGATTGATGCATTAAATTATATCAGATTGGGATATTGCGATGTTATTGTTTCCGGAGGAAGTGAGGCTGCAGTGACGATTGCTGGGATGGGAGGTTTTAATGCTATGCATGCTTTGTCTACGCGTAACGATAGTCCGGAAACAGCTTCTAGACCCTTTGATGCAACTAGAGATGGTTTTGTACTTGGCGAAGGTGCCGGGGCATTAATTTTGGAGGAATTGGAACATGCAAAAGCGAGAGGAGCCAAAATATATGCTGAATTAGTTGGAGGTGGATTATCGAGTGACGCATATCACATGACCGCACCAAATCCAGAAGGTACCGGTGTTGTAAGGGTAATGGAGAATTGTTTACAGGATGCGAATCTTAGACCAGAAGATGTTGATGCTATTAATACACACGGAACAGCCACACCTTTGGGTGATGTTGCCGAATTAAAGGCAATTAGTCGGGTTTTTGGTGATCATGCTCCAAATATAAATATTAATTCTACAAAATCCATGACAGGACATTTATTAGGTGCTGCCGGGGCAATTGAAGCGATAGCTTCGATTTTAGCAATGAAGCATAGCTTGGTTCCACCAACTATAAATCATTCTGTGGTAGACGAAAATATAGATCCAAAGCTAAATTTAACCCTTAACAAAGCCCAGAAAAGGGAAGTTAATATAGCAATGAGTAACACTTTTGGTTTTGGAGGGCACAATGCGTGTGTCGTATTAAAGAAATATAGCTAAAAAGCAAGATGAATTTTCCTTCAAATATATTTAATTCCCATTCTAAAGAGGATGGGGATTTTTTTTTAGGGATTTCAAATATATTAGGGTTCAAGCCCAAAAAACTAAGTATTTATAAAAAGGCCTTTCTTCACAGGTCTGCGAATATAAAAGATAAAAATGGCCTGCCATTGAATTATGAGAGACTTGAATTTCTTGGCGATTCTATGCTAGGGACCATTATTTCCCGATACTTGTATAATGAAGTTCCCAATGGGGATGAAGGTTACTTAACTAAAATGCGCTCTAAAATAGTGAGCAGAAAACATTTAAATGAATTGGGTAAGGATTTGGATCTCATATCATTTGTAGAAAGTAGAATCCCCAAATCACATTTTGGCGATAATATTCATGGAAATGTTTTTGAAGCTCTGATAGGAGCAATTTATTTAGACAGGGGTTATAAATATTGCGAAAAATTTATTAGCGATCGCGTAATAGATCCTTATGTAGATATCGAACAGCTGGAAGGAAAAGTAATAAGTTATAAAAGTCTGGTGATTGAGTGGTGCCAAAAGCAGAAAAAGGAATTCAATTACAAGGTATATGAGGATACAGGGAAAGACCCTCTAAAGCATTTTGCGGTTAAACTTTCAATAGATGAAAGAGTAATGGCTAAGGCAAGGGCTACTTCAAAAAAGAAAGCTGAGGAGAAAGCATCTAAAAGAGCATTTTTTGCGCTGCAGGATAAAATGGGGAAGATACAGATATAATAATCTTATATTTACAGTTTACTCTGAAAAATGATCACATTGCATAAATTTTCTGATGATTTTTGTGAAGAAAACTATGTACTAATTGCATTACATAGTGGTTTGGAAGATTATGTTTTAGCATATGCCTTAAACAGGGCACTTAAAATAAGTTTAAAAAGATCTAAGACAGATCTTGATATATCTAAAGAAACTTCCTTTCCAATTTATGAATGGAAAGACAAACTCAATGAAGGGTATTGGACTTTAATTGTTAATGCCAGTATTAAAGAGGAATATTTGGAATTTCATGATCTATTTAGCAATGAAACATCTTCTACTGTTTATCACTTAATACCTGAATATAGGGATGTTGATTATTTATTAAAAATTGAGCAGGAAGAAGATGAAATAGATGCTGGTATACTGGATTCTATTCTTGAGATACCCAAGATAATTACAGCATATCAAATTGAAACCAATAAACTAAAATCCAAGCAAAACTTAATTATATAGCAGTATGCCTAATACAAAAAAGACAAAAATTGTAGCCACTTTAGGGCCGGCAACGAGTAAGAGAGAGGTCCTAAAGGAGATGATAGAATCCGGAGTAGATGTCTTTAGAATTAATTTTTCCCATGCAGATTATGAAGATGTTTCCGAGCGTGTCGAAATGATTCGCTCACTTAACGAGGAATTGGGAATGTATACAGCTATTCTTGCCGACTTGCAAGGCCCGAAATTAAGAGTTGGGGTTATGGGCGGTGAAGTTATTGTAGCACCAGAAGACGAGATTACTTTTGTAACAGGTGAACCATTCGAAGGCAATGCTGAAAAAGTATATATGAATTATTCGAGCTTTCCAAAAGATGTAAACCCAGGCGAACGTATTTTGCTCGACGATGGAAAGCTTATGTTTGAAGTCCTTACCACGAATAGGGAGAATGAAGTAAAGGCGAAAGTAATTCAGGGAGGACCTTTAAAATCTAAGAAAGGAGTTAATCTTCCAAACACCAACATTAGCTTACCTGCTCTTACTGAAAAGGATATAGAGGATGCTATTTTTGCGATATCTCTCGATGTAGATTGGATTGCTTTGTCTTTCGTAAGATTTAGTCAGGACCTTATTGATCTTCAAAATTTAATCAGTGAACACTCCAAAAACAAGATTCCAATTATTGCAAAGATTGAAAAACCAGAAGCAGTAAAAAATATTGATAAAATTGTTTCCTATTGTGATGGGATTATGGTAGCTAGGGGAGACCTTGGAGTGGAAGTTCCCGCTCAGGAGGTTCCACTTATTCAAAAGAAATTGGTGCTAAGGGCTAAAAAAGCTAGAATTCCGGTAATAATTGCCACTCAAATGATGGAAACTATGATCACCACCCTAACACCTACAAGGGCGGAGGTTAATGATGTGGCAAACTCTGTGATGGACGGGGCAGATGCAGTAATGCTGTCGGGGGAGACTTCTGTAGGAAATTATCCTGTTGAGGTTATACAAAAAATGGCAAGTATACTACTTAGTGTTGAAGGATCTGAATTAATACGAGTTCCTCAGGAACCACCACATATTCGTACAAAAAGGTATATTACTAAATCTGTTTGTTTTCACGCGGCAATTATGGCGAATGAAATAAAAGCAAAAGCGATATCCACACTTACTAATAGTGGTTATACGGCTTTTCAAATTTCCGCATGGAGACCAAGTGCTCACATATTGGTATTTACTTCCAATAAAAGAATACTAACACAGCTAAATCTACTTTGGGGAGTTAAGACATTTTACTATGATAAGTTTGTTTCAACAGATGAGACCATCGAAGACGTAAATAGTATTGCTTGTAAAAAAGGCTTTTTGGACGTTGGAGATATGCTAATAAGTTTGGCTGCAATGCCAATCAAAAGCAAGGGAATGGTAAATACATTGCGGGTTACGGAAATTGAAACTTGTAGCTTCTAGATCTATTTTCGGAATAACCAATTAGAATTTCTCAAGCCACTTCTCGCTCGTAAGCAATAAAGTTTACAACCTTTCCCTTTTTATTGAAAATGGGTTCCCCTTTAATCCAACAAATGTAAGTTGAGCCATCTTTTCTGTAATTAACTACTGTTGCTTCAAAAGGTTCCTCGTTTTTTATTGCCTTTGCTATTGTCGCGGTAATTTTTTTGCTGGTTTCTTCGCCTTGAAAATTTTTTGGATTTTTACCCTTAATCTCATTTAATGTATGACCGTTCATGCTAAAAACGTTATTCGTGGCAAATACAATTTTTAATTCAGTGTCGGTTACAAGGATAACCTGTTTTTTTTCTATGAGCACCTCATTGAACGTATTCCTGTATGACCAGCGGTTAAATTGCGCAAGGTGTTTTAGAAATCTAAGATCATCAAAATCCTTACAGGTTTTATCAAAATAAGACCCCGAAATATCCCAGGATAAAATGTGTATTACTTTTGTTTTATTTCTCAACTATAAACAAAAAAGCAGTTATTTTCTATAGATTTGACCTATTATAATTGAAAAGGCATGTTTTATTAAAGGAAAGTTTTTGACAAAATAACCCAGAGAGAACAATGTTTTAAGTTAGAAATCAAACTTTAGTTGAACTGTTACAACATCGTTCATTTTATGCGCTTGCCTGATATCCGTATTCAAATTAGCGAGAGAAATACCTAACAAGCGCACTGAATTTTCCAGTTTTCCCTGATATAATAATTCTTTAGCTGTCTCTAATATTAAATCTTTATCCGCTACAAAATAAGGCAATGTTTTACTTCGCGTTTGGAGGCTAAAATCGCTATATTTTATTTTTAAGGTTATTGTTTTACCCGCTATTTCCGATTTCTTTAACCTGCCTTCCAGTTCGTTCGCAATATGATCTAATCGTTCTAACATGAAAATCTCACTGCTGAGATTTTCGCTAAAAGTTCTTTCGGCACCTACGGATTTGGGAATACGTTCAGCCTTAACAGCACTGTTATGGATACCTCTTACTACATGGTAATAATGTGTCCCACTTTTTCCGAAATGATCTTCCAAAAATTGTAGCGATTTGCTTTTCAAATCTTTACCAGTGAAAACACCCAATTTATACATCTTATCAGCAGTGACTTTACCAACACCGTAAAACTTCCTTATTTCTAAATCTTCAAGAAATTGAAATACTTCCTCCGGATTTACTGTTTTCTGTCCATTGGGTTTGTTATAGTCGCTCGCTATTTTGGCGACAAATTTGTTAATAGATATTCCTGCCGAAGCGGTTAACCCTAATTCATTAAAAATTCGCTGCCTTATTTCCTGAGCAATTAGGGTGGCAGAAGGGTTTCCTTTTTTGTTCTTCGTAACATCCAGATAAGCTTCATCTAATGATAGTGGTTCTACCATATCTGTATAATCCAGGAAGATTTTTCTAATTTGTTGTGATACTTCTTTGTATCTATGAAATCGTGGTTTTACAAATATAATATGCGGACAATTTTGCCTCGCGAGATAACTGCTCATGGCGCTTTTCACGCCAAATATTCGCGCTTCGTAACTTGCTGCTGATACCACCCCTCTTTTTTCACTTCCGCCAACTGCAACAGGCTTTCCCTTAAGTTCAGGATTGTCCAATTGTTCAACCGAGGCGTAAAATGCATCCATATCTACATGTATTATTTTTCGTATAGAGAATTCATTGTGCATATTCAAATTTAAGGTATATTTAGTCTAATTGAAATGGCTCAAAAAACAGCAATTATATTAGGTGCTACCGGCCTGAGCGGAGGCATTCTATTGCAGATACTTCTAAATGACAATCGTTATAAGAAAATAAAATTATTTTCCAGGAAATCTGTTGGAATAAAGGATGAAAAGCTGCAGGAACATTTGATTGACCTGCTAAAATTATCCGATTACGTAAGTGATTTCCTGGCAGATGAAGTTTTTTGCTGTATAGGAACCACTAAGGCCAAATCTCCGGATATAGATCATTATAAAAAAATTGACTTCGGTATTCCTGTTAGTGCGGCAGAACTATGTAAAAAGAACTTAATAGGAACATTTGTTGTAATCTCGGCATTAGGAGCAAGTGCCGAAAGCAAGTTTTTTTATAATAAACTAAAGGGGCAAATGGAGAACGCCGTAGTTTCTATGGGAATTTCGAAAACTCATATTTTACAACCATCACTTATTGGAGGTTATAGGGAGGAGAAAAGACTTGGAGAATGGCTTGCAAAAAAAGCATTTGCGGTTTTTAATAATATATTGGTAGGGCCGTTTAGGAAATACAGATCAATATATCCTCAAACAATTGCCCGTTGTATGGTATGGCTGGCAAATAATTCATATGAAAGAGTAAAAATTCCTTCCGATGAAATCGCAAAATTGGGAGCAATGGAAAACTAATGGCTATCCACATAATAGGCTTAAGGTTGAACGAAAATGATAGAAATAGAAAGAAAGTATTTGGTGAATTCAAGGGATTATAGATCTTTAGCCTTTTCCAAATCACATATTGTTCAGGGGTTTCTAAGTACACATCCGGATAGGATAGTTCGAATAAGAATAATGAATGACAATGCCTTTTTGACTGTAAAAGGCAGATCAAACACAGCAGGCACTACCAGATTTGAATGGGAAAAAAAGATACCAGTCCATGAGGCTAAGCTACTTTTAGAGCTATGTGAAAAAGAGATTCTGGAGAAAACCCGGTTCTATATAAAAATGGGTGGCCATATAATTGAAGTAGATGAATTTCTTGGCTCAAACAAAGGGTTGGTGATAGCAGAAATTGAAATTGAAAGTGAAGATGAAAATATTGAAGTGCCGTCATGGGTAGGATTAGAAATAACTGGGGATATTAAATATTACAACTCTCAATTAAGCAAATGCCCATTTAAAGAATGGAAGGTGTAAAATCTTTAATTAAATTTCTGACCATTACCAATAGCAATATTTTAGTATAATGAATTGTCGCTGAAGTGTCGAATACTTTCCATTTTTGAATATGAGCAGATTTAGGCAATTTAGCAATGCTGGCTGTAAAATCAAAAGTAAGATTATTAAGGGTAACAGTACTTAAAATGCACTTTTAAACTGTTCGAGGAACCTTACATCATTTTCACTGAGCAAGCGGATATCTGAAATTTGATGTAGCAGTAAGGCGATGCGATCTATACCCATTCCAAAAGCAAAACCAGAATAGGTTTTACTATCAATACCACAGTTATCCAATACATTCGGGTCTACCATACCGCATCCCATTATTTCCAACCACCCGGTTCCTTTAGTTATCTTGTAGTCGGTTTCAGTTTCCAGTCCCCAATAGACATCAACTTCGGCACTGGGCTCTGTAAACGGGAAATAAGATGGACGAAGCCTGATTTTGGACTTCCCAAAAAGCTCTGTGGTAAAGAACTGCAGAGTTTGCTTTAGATCTGCAAATGATACTTTCTTATCAATATAAAGTCCTTCTACCTGATGAAAAAAACAATGCGACCTGGAAGAAATTGCCTCATTTCTATACACTCTACCTGGAGAGATAGTTCGGATTGGAGGTTTATTGTTTTCCATATACCGCACTTGAACAGAAGACGTATGGGTACGCAGGAGCATGTCGGGATTAGTTTGAATAAAAAAGGTGTCCTGCATATCTCTGGCAGGATGGTGTTCCGGCAAGTTTAAAGCGGTAAAATTATGCCAGTCATCTTCTATTTCAGGACCCTCGGAAACATTAAAACCAATTCTGGAAAAGATATCTATAATTTGGTTTTTTACTATGGAAATAGGATGTCGTACCCCAAGTTCCATAGGTTCGGAAGGTCTGGTAAGATCATTATAGACTCTTTTTTCCTGTCCTCCAAATTCAATAGCCTTTTTAAGGGAATTAACCTTTTCAGCAGCCCTGTTCTTAAGTTCATTTATGGTCTGACCAAATTCTTTTTTCTCTGTTGCAGGGATATTTTTGAATTCAGAAAAGAAATGATTCAATAGACCTTTTTTACCGAGATATTGTATTCGGAACGCCTCAATTTCCTTAGGATTATTTGACGAGAACTTATCTACTTCGGTCAAGTGCTTTTTTAGCTGGTCTATCATTCTCCATTTAATAAATAGGCTTTTTAAATAAAGCCAATAGCAAAAGAAAAAGCAAATTTATAACAATTATCTATCAAGGTGGCATATTTATGATAAAACCATCTTTCATTGCTTTGTTAACCATATCCAATTGCTCTATCCATTTAACACATTCATCAAACTTTTTAAAAATATGTTCCTTGGGAACAAGGTCTGGAATAATATCTATCCGTTCCATCATATATTTTGGCTGGTCCAAAACATTTACAAAAAACGGCGTGATATTATTCTTTGTCAATTCCTGTAGTACTTCCTCCATAGCATAAAGTCCGGATTGGTCCATATATTGCATCCGACCAAGCCGCAAGATAACTATCCTAGCTGTTTTGGGAATTTGCTCTGCAAGCCGCTGAAAATCACCTGTAGTTCCGAAAAAGAGAGGCCCTTTAATATGCTTTATAAAAACCTCGTTTTTCAAGTTTTTTGGGAAGTTTTTTTCATCTGCCCATGCAGCTTCTTTTAACAAGGGTTTGACATCTGACCGCTCAGCCGTGAGATCCCCCATTTTTTTCATAAACATTAAAGAAGCAATGATAAGACCTATGCCCACAGCGTAAACCAGATTCCAAAATGTGGAAAGTACCAAAACAACCAACATTACCAAAACTTCAGAACTAAGCTTAAAGGGGCCTAATTTAATATCTTTTGGTAAGCTTGGAATTGCCCGTAATCCCTTATAATCCATTACACTTATTCCTACTGTGATCAATATGCCTGCAAGAACGGCTGCAGGTATTTGTGAAGCCACAGGACCAATTACCAATAGAATCGTTAATAAAATTATGCCGGCAAGCATACCGGACAATTTAGTTTTCCCTCCGGAATTTATATTTACTACGGTTCTGATAGTTGCACCCGCCCCCGGCAGCCCCCCAAATATTGCAGCAATACTATTACCAATCCCTTGTCCTACCAGTTCTTTGTTTGGTTTATGTTTGGTTTTAGTCATATTATCAGCAACAACAGAAGTCAAAAGAGAATCTATGGCGCCTAATAGGGCTAGTGTAAGAGCAGTAAAAATGTAGGGAGTAATAGCATTAAGTTTAAATTTGGTAAAAATCTCTAATTTGGGCATCGGAAATCCCTCCGGTATCTTTTCTATGGTCCTGTAATCCAAATCAAATCCGTAGGCAATACCGGATACAACTATCAGGGCCACTAAAGTGCTGGGGATGATTGTCGTAATTTTTCTAAATCCGTAAATAATAAGAATAGTGGCCACCGCAAGAATAAGTTCAAGCCAAATAATATTATCCATTGCTTTGGAAAGTACTTTTATAACCCCTAAAACCCCAGAAGCTTCTGAAGCTGCAAGGGTCCTTGCTTCATCTAATATTGCATTTTGGGTAATTTCTCCTGATCTGTTGATGGTTTCTTCGAAATCTTCAAGAACCAGGATTCCCTCTCCTGCTTCTTCCCGTAAAATATTTTCAAGAATCAACTCTTCTGCTTGCGGCTTAAACTTATCCACAAATTTTGAATCTTCTTTGGGATAATAACCAATAGCTGGAAGAATTTGGGTAATAATAATTATTGCACCAATAGCGGTCATAAAACCAGATACCACAGGATAAGGTATATATCTTATATATTTACCTATTCCAATGATTCCCAATCCAATTTGAAAGAGACCTGCCAACAAGAATACGCTTAATATAGCAGGCAGGGCCTTTTCCACATTTCCGTCATAAATTGCAATGATACCCGCTATGATAACCATGCTCACAGCAGTCATAGGGGCTGTTGGCCCTGAAATCTGAGTATTTGTACCTCCAAAAAGAGCGGCAAAAAAACTTATAAATATAGCGCCATATAATCCGGCACTTGGACCCAATCCGGAAGAAACGCCAAAGGCCAGAGCCAAAGGCAGGGCTACAATTCCTGCTGTTAATCCTCCAAAAAAATCTCCTTTAAAATTTGAGAACAGTGCTTTCATAGTTATTTATAGTTCAGGCTAACAAGATAGAATATTTTAATAAAAAAAAGGCTAGTGTATTATGTAGACCTTTTTTCATTTAGTAATTATGATTTAATCCAAATGATATATCTCCATAATATTCTTTAAAATACTTTCAAAATCTATTTCTAAGTCAATTAGTTTACCTGTATGAACATCAAATACCCAACCATGTACTTGCAGATTTCGATCGCGATAGGCTTTCTGCACTGCAGCTGTTTTTATCAGGTTCACACATTGCTCCTGAACATTCAGTTCCACCAAGCGGTCATATTTTTTATTTTCGTCCTCTATGGCGTTGAGCTCATTTTTATGGAGACGATAAACATCTCTAATATTTCTGAGCCAGGGATTTAAAATACCCAGATCTGCAGATTGCATGGCAGCTTTAACACCTCCGCAAGCATAATGCCCACATACTACAACATGATTCACTTTGAGGTGCTCTACCGCATAGTTTACAAAAACGTAACTTTTCCGTTGTTGATATCATACATCGCTCCAACTATTTTTATTTCACCATTGTCCTCCATTTCCTTTAATACGGGACTCATATTTCGAGTGTTTTCAATGGTCATATGTACATTTTTGACGGCAACATCGTTTACGAAATCTATGTTTTTAGAATTTCTTTGTCCAGCATCCGATGGCTGGGAAACCGCATTAACTGCCGGCATTATTTTGTCTAACAAAATCGTAAGATTACCTAATTTGGCACCATCACAGGCACCTTTTACTGCTCCACAAGCCGTATGGCCAAGAATAACCAATACTTTTGTGCCCGCTAACTTGCAGGCGAATTCGATACTTCCCAGTAGGTCTTCATTTACAATATTACCTGCGACTCGCGCGCTAAAAATATCGCCGACACCTTGGTCAAAAATAAGCTCTGCCGAAACTCTTGAATCAATACAGCTCAAGACCGTTGCAAAAGGGTATTGACCTGAAGCCGTATCATTTACTTGATCTAATAAATCACGATTAGCCATATTGCTGGCAACGAAGCGTTGATTACCTTCTTTTAATAGTTCTATGGCTTTATTCGGTGTAATTGCTGCTTGTGTATTTTTTGTATGTGCTTTCATCATATTATTTTTCTGGTTTACTATTGAGTTACTGCAAATTATATCGCTCTTCACCGGTCAACAATAAAGTTACATTAAGTTTATCAATGATTTTATTAATGTCCGACTTTAATGTATTTATTTTTTTACCGTTTCGCCTTTTAAATCTATCGACATACAAAACATCGATTTTATTTTTGACTAAATAAGTGGAAATACCTCTTATTGCTCCATCACCCTGTTCAAAAACATATTCAATGGTTTTTCTATTTGAAGGTTTATTTGAGCCTTCTGAAACATCTGAATTTTGTGCAATCTTAAAAGATATTAAAGGTTGATGCGAATATTCTATCAAGTCTTCTGCAAAATCCAGATTGAAATCTGCCCCCAAATTATTAAACATACCTAGGACTATTTCTTTATTTGGCTCAATTACACTATTATTATTTGCAATCAAGATTACTCCTTTGAATTTGTTTAAAACGAAAGGAATAATGCTATCCCCTACGAATTTTAGCACTTTTTCTCTCCTTTTACCTAAGACAATTATATCAGGTTTTTTTGTATCAATATATTGACCAATTTCACCTTTGATATTACCAATTGAAAAAGAAGAATCAATTCGGATGTCGTACTGTTCTGATATGGGGGCAATTAAATTTTTCATTTTCTTGCGAAATGAGTTATGCCCACTGTTAATAGATCTCATGGCGGATAATTGATTTTCGCTATGCACAATTTCAGAAGTCTTTTTAACACTAAAAACTTCAATTTCACCATCGATAATTTTTGCGAGTCCAATCGCACTTTTAAGGGTTGCACCTGCGTCTCTCTCCAGGTCTGTTAGTACAGTTATTTTATATTTTCTCATGATATAGGATTTATGCTGATTTCGGTCTTAATCTAAAAAACTCCAAAAAACTATTTGGATTTTCGACAACACCTCTTTCAGAGATTAAATGAATGTCAATATTTCTTTCTTTTGCTTTAAATGCAAAGTCATCCAAGATTTCAATGATATCATTATCAAGGTATCTTGTTTTTCGAACGTCTAGTTCTAAAAATGTTTCTCTCGGCAGGCTATCCAACTCCTTCAAAATGGCACCCTTGTTAAAGAAAGTAACTTCCTCTGCAAGCGTTATTTTGATTCTATGTTTGCCATTGCTTATATCCTCGATATGAAGAAAATGAGAATTTTGATAGCTCTTGATTAAAATTACCACAATTCCCACAGCAAGTCCAAGGCCAATGCCTATAAGCAAGTCGGTAAATATAATTCCTAAAACAGTAACCGTAAACGGAATGAACTGCTTCCAACCTAAGTCATACATCTTTTTGAATAGGGCAGGTTTAGCAAGCTTATAACCAACAATGAATAAAATGGCTGCCAGAACTGAAAGAGGTATCATGTTCAACAGTCTGGGGATGAGAATAACAGAGATTAAAAGAAAGAAACCATGAATGATTGCAGACATTTTTGTTCTTCCTCCTGACTGGATATTTGCAGAACTCCTTACTATTACCTGGGTAATTGGCAAGCCTCCGATAAGCCCTGAAATAATATTACCGGTCCCTTGAGCCAAAAGCTCTTTGTTAGTAGGAGTAACTCTTTTTCGAGGGTCCAGTTTGTCTGTAGCCTCAACACATAAAAGGGTTTCAAGACTTGCTACCAAAGCAATGGTAAAGGCTGTGATCCATATTTCCGGTCTAGCTATAACCTGAAAATTTGGAAAACTAAATTGACCTAAAAACGATTCAAACGTATCCGGGATGGGTACACTAACCAGATGATCTGAGGAGATGAACCACATGGAACTATCTTTTGTTAAATTATAAAATAGTATCCCCACAAATACAGCTACTAAAGGTCCTTGAATTAGTTGAAAAATTTTGGCCTTCTTGGTAAGAAATTTATCCCAAAGAACTAATATTCCAAGGGAAAGAAATGCTACCACGGTAGCGCCTGGGTTAATAAAATTCAGGGTATTAAATATCTCAGAGATTGTATTTTCTCCATCTATCTGTAAAAATGCAAAATCACCTTCCGGGTCTGCATCGTATCCAAAAAAGTGAGGAATTTGTTTAAGAATAATAATTATACCAATACCTGTGAGCATTCCTTTAATCACAGAAGATGGAAAATAATAGCCTATAATTCCGGCCTTAAGAACACCAAATATTATCTGAATTGCACCGCCCAAAACCACAGCTACCAAGAAGTTCTCATAACCTCCTAGGGCACCAATTGCAGTTAGAACAATTGCCGCAAGACCCGCTGCAGGCCCGCTCACACCAATCTGGGAACCACTAAGAGATCCTACTACAATGCCTCCTACAATACCAGCAATAAGCCCGGAAAATAAGGGCGCACCGCTCGCCAATGCAATTCCTAAACACAATGGAAGTGCAACAAAAAATACAACAATACTCGACGGAATATCGTTTTTCAAATATCTTAACATAGTTAAAAAGTATATTTCCTTTAATAAATTATTAAAGGTTGATTAGAAATTAATTTTTAAATGGATTTATGCTTGTTTGATTAATAATTCCGGTGGAGGTAATGGAATTTCAATTGCATGAGAAGAAATAATTATCCCCAGTTGATCTGAAAGAAATCTTCTTTCGTTTGGAGAGATGTGTATTTGTGCTATAAAATATTCAAGTAATGTTTTTTCTTCACTGTCGTCTTTCTTACCCTGTTCTTGTTGTTCTTCTTCATTTAAGTTTACAGAAATAAAAATGCCCTCTTCATTACTTACCAGTGAAATAATAGGCGGTGCAAATACTGCGAAGAGCCATATGAAAATAAGTGATGTTAAAATGGAAGATTTTATCATTTTTAAATTGGTTAAAAAGCAAATATAAATGGAACTATAATGAATTATTGTTAAAGAAAAATTAAAAATCCTTCAACAATTTAATTTCGCCAGATGGCACCCAGCCTGTTTTCCCATCTTTCAGTTCTATTTTTTTCCAATCATCTAATTCATCCAATACATATACTTTAGTTCCTTCATGTAAAAGGAATGCTTGTGAGCTTCTATTATTAGGTTCAGATTTAACTATTAGCTCCTCAGAAAAAACGATGGCTGGTATGTCTGCTTCAAAATCCTGGAATTGAACTAATGCCAAAACTATACAGAAAACCGCAATAAAGAAAGAAGTAATACTAGTGATAAAAGCTATTCGCTTATGGGTAGAGTATCTTAAGTAATAAAATAAGATATAGGCCACAACAAATAGGAATACAAAAAAAACAGCGGCATAGGACCATTGATCGAAAGAGAACATTCCGATGATGTTTTTGTATAACTTTGATAGGCTTGTCTCCGGAAGTGGCTCAAAAGCATCTAAGGTCATGTTTTGTGCATATGCAAGATTATTTTTTATTTCCCAGTCATTGGGTTTAAGCAATAGAGCCTTTTCATAGTAGTAGATGCTGGGCGCAATCTGGTTTAATTTGTAGTAGCAATTTCCGATATTGTAGTAAACAGCTGCCGAATGCTCACCGTTCTCTATTATTTTAAAGTAGTTCTCAGAGGCTTTTTCATATTCACCATCATTGTAATATGTTGTTGCCCTGTTAAAAAGAGCTTCATTTTGCGCATTTGCCGTAAATGAAAGCAACATCAATAATAAGACGATTAAATTCTTCATGTCTAAAGTTTTTTGTCTATTGATGAAATTGTTTCACTGGCTTTATTGTAATCCTGTTGCATTTGGACCTCAGAAAAAGGGCTATAACGAGCCATTTCACAATTCTTAAGCAGATCTACAAAAGCGTGGATAGTTGTCTCGTCTATTTCTTTTTTAGATAATAGAGAAGCTATTTTATCCTTGCTAAACTCAGAGGTCTCTATTTTTAGCTTTGCTTTCAGATAGTTATGTAAAGCTTTTTCAAGTGCGATATAAAATGCGTCCTTTTTTCCTAATGCCTTTTTGGCCTCAGAGAGATATTTCCTTGCCAGTTTATTGGCCTTTTTTATTTTGTTGCCGGCTACATCACTAGCAATGGCTTCTCGCCTTTTACCAAACAATACTGCAATTGGGATCAGAAAAAAGGGAGATAACAACCAAAAATAAAATCTTGTAGAACCAAAAAAATAATTTGTCCCAATAAGGGTTAAGTTTGGCTTAAGTTTAATAAAATTAAATTGATCATTTGAACTAATAACCGCCTGCTTATTCATCGAAGAAGGACTACTGGCTATTGCTCCTGATCCTAATGGGCCTTCCATTACATTGATCATAATTTCATCTGAAGTTACCGATTTGTACCTCCCTAATTCCGGATCAAAATAACTGAATGAAATACCAGGGATAGGGTATTTACCTCTGAATGAAGGTACAATCGTATAATTATTGCTCACCTTACCTTGCATACCGGATAGAGTGGTTCTTACCTCTTCATTAAATTCGGGTTCATAAACTTCTAGTGCTCCGGGAAGCGAAGGTTCCGGCAATTGAAACAGTTTTAAATTACCCTTTCCCTTTACCGTAATAGTAGCTTGTAAGGACTCTGAAGCATTTAATGTTGTTTTGCTTGTTGAAACAAAAAAATCAAAACTACCAACAGCACCACCAAAATCCGCGGGTCTGCCTTCTGAGGGTAAGGGTTTTACGTTTATTACACGCTTTCCGGCAGACACTGTTTTATTGGTTTGAGTATATATTCTGCCACCAAAAAAATCACGTTTGTTGGAAGGCACTTCCAATGTTACATCTAAAGAAAGTGGCTCAATGGTCAATTGCCCATTCTTTTGAGGATAGAGTACCACTCTTTTAAGAACTACGTAACGATAAGCCTTGCCCTCATAAGTGCCATTTTGAACATCGTATCGGGTAAAAGGCATATCCTGGCTCCAGAAATTATTGTATTTAGGATTGTCCAGAGGCCGAAAATTTGAAACATTAATTGAAGGACTTACGTATAATTTGTAAACAACACTGATAGCTTCGTTGAGATAAGGCGAAGTTTTGGAAACTTCTGCTACTAGATGTAAATTATCATCGGCAATATCATCAATTGACATCTGATCATTTGGTTTATCTACTGCCGCGGTAATCTCAACATTTTTTGATAAGGATTTATATATCTTTCCGTCTATGGTAATCGTTGCTTGTTTAATGGCAAATTTACCCTGTGCAATTGGTGCAAGGGTATAAGAATACGTTTTTGAATAACTTCTGACACCGTTTACCCATGAAGAACTAATAGATTGAGAAGGCCCCATAAGTACTCGAAAACCTTGAAAATCCGGAGGAGTAAAATTGTCTCCATCTTTATTCATGGCAAAATCTACGCGCAAACGCTCATTTATTCCCAACTTGCGTTTACTTAGCTTTACTTCAAAAGTAATAGCTGCTTTATCTTGTGCCATTAACTGGTTATTGGCCAGTAATAGAAAAGATATGCAAATGAAATAATATTTAATTTTATTAAATATCACCAATCTTTCTCATTTTTTGTTTTGACACCTTTAACTTTCTGGGCATCCATTTTTTCCTTGACTTTTTTCTCCTCGTTTTGCATTGCCTCAAGCAAATTCTTTATTTGTTGTTGTGACAATTGGTTTGGTCTGGGTTGTTTTTGCTGTTGTTGATCTCCCTGCTCAGGCTTCTTTTTTTCTTCTTTTTTTTCATCTCCATCCCCTTTTTTATTTTCTTCTTTTTCCTGCTCACCTTTATCTCCGTCATTACTCTCCTTGTCCTTTTCTTCGTTTTTGGGATCACCTTTGTTTTCGTCTTTATCATCCCCCTGGTCTTGTTGATCCTGGTTTTTGTCTTTTTTCTCCTCCTGATCCTGATTCTCTTTATTATCGTCTTTGTTCTGATTATTTTTATCTTTTTTTAGGAGCTCCTTAGCCAGTGCCAGATTATAACGGGTTTCTTCATCTGATGGATTATTGCGCAGAGCTTCCTTATAAGCTTCCACTGCTTTGGCATATTCTTTGTTTTTCATAAATACATTACCCATATTATGAAATGCTTTATGCTTAACAGGTTTTTCTGACGCTAATTCTCCTGCCTGCTTAAATCTGCCAAAAGCCTCCGAAAAACTCTCTTCGTTATAGTAAGCATTTCCTAAATTATAAGGGGCCGCTGTATTCTCATTACTTTTGGAAATGGCTCGCCGGTAGTTCACTTCCGCATCAATAAAATCGTTCTCCGCTAATTCCTTATTTGCTTCAAAGGTTATATCTGTTGAGGCTTTAAGTGCCTTTTCCTTCTCTTTAGAATCGTCTTGCGGAAAAACTATAGAGCTAATTAAAAAAGTAAATAAAACAATCTTTCTCATTTTAGTGAATTTCCTTCTCGTTAAACAAATTCATTTTCTTAAGCCATTGGGTTTTTCGGTCTAGCAGGAAAACCTCCAAAAATAGAAACAAAAGTCCAATTCCAAGGAACCATTGAAATTGATCTTTATATTCCGCAAATTGTTTGGCTTCAAATTCTTTTTTATCCATTTGGTTCAATTGTTCTTTAATGAAGTCCACAGCATCTTCTGTATTTGATCCGTTAATATATTCCCCATTACCCTCGTCTGCAATTTCTTCTAAGATCTCTTCATTTAGTTTAGTGATAACTACTTCACCCTGTGAATCTTTTTTTAAACTTTCTACTATACCATTTCTTTTGATGGGAATTGGACTGCCTTTTGACTTTCCAACGCCAATGGTAAAAATTCTTATTCCTTCTTCAACAGCCAATTCAACAGCATCTATGGTTGAACCCTCTGAATGGTCCTCGCCATCTGAAACAATAAATAAAACCCTGTTAGTTTGTTCTTCATCATCAAAATAAGTAGATGCCAACTCAATGGCTTCATTTATAGCAGTTCCTTGTGATGAAAGCATATCTGTATTCATGCTTTGGAGGAACATTTTTGCGGCGCCGTAATCTGTTGTTATTGGCAACTGAGGAAAAGCCTGACCGGCATATGCTATTATACCTATTCGATCACTTGCCAATTGATTAATAATTTCGGAAACCAGGCGTTTGGATTTCTCCAATCTGTTTGGAGCTATATCCTCTGCCAACATGCTTTTTGAGACATCAATAGCAAAGACAATATCAACGCCTTCTCGTTTTACAGTTTCCAATTTTGTTCCAATTTTTGGGTTTACCAGGCCCAAAACCAAAAACGAAAGCCCTAATATCAGGAAAATTAATTTTAATACTGATTTGAAATTAGACTTATTTGGAGATAGTCTTTTTAACAAATCAGATGTTGCAAATTTCTTTTGTGTCCTTTTTTTCCAAATTTGAAGTAATGCGTAGATGACAACCATTACCGGAATAATGGATAAAAGATAGAAATATATTTTTTCGTCTAACTGGATCATATTTTAAATAAAACTTCTGAAGAGGGTATTTCTCAGGAACCATTCAACAATAAGTAATGCCCCCGCCAAAAGAATCCATGGTCTGAATCTCTCCTCATATTTATAATACTTAAATTCTTCTACTTCTGTTTTCTCCAATTTATTAATTTCATCATAAATTGCCTCTAATTTATCATTATCTGTTGCTCTAAAGTATTGCCCACCTGTTGCATCGGCAATAGCTTTAAGTAATTCCTCGTCTATTTCAACCTGTCTCATCCCATACCTATAGGACCCATCCTCATTGTAAGCAACTGGTGAGAGGGCATTTCCATTGGTACCCAGGCCAATAGTATAAGTCTTGATGTCAAATTCAACAGCTAGATCAGCGGCCGTTTGAGGTTCAATAAATCCTGAATTGTTAACTCCGTCAGTAAGTAAAATAATTACTTTACTTATAGATTTGCTTTCTTTTAACCTATTAACCGAAGTTGCCAATCCCATACCTATGGCTGTTCCATCATTCAATTGCCCATATGTGATTTCTTTAAGCGCATTTAATACAATAGACTTGTCACTTGTTATTGGTGTTTTAGTATAGCTTTCGCCTGCATAGGCCACTAAGCCAATTCTATCATTTGGTCTTTGTCGAATGAAGTCTGCTGCCACTTCTTTAAGCGCCGATAGTCTATTTGGCTTTAAATCCCTTGCCAACATACTTGAAGAAACATCTATCGCCATTACTATATCAATGCCTTTAGTAGTTTTTGTTCGTGTGGAAATATCCTCAGTTTGAGGACGAGCCATTGCCACTATAATGGCTGTCAATGCTAACAAACGGAACACAAATAATACCGGTTTTAATTTTGGCAAAAAGTCATTAGCAGTAAATCCAACTACACTCGGAATTTTTAGGGTGGCAGTCTCCTCTTTGCGCTTGAATATATGCCATATTAAAGCGAGAGGGAGCAATAAAAGCAACCAAAAAAGCTGAGGATTTGCAAATTCAATATTATCTAACATTTATGCCTCTGTTTTTACTTCTAATGAACCTATTATCCTATTTACAATTTCTTCAGCGTAAGTATCTTTATCTAACCATGATAAGATTAACTGCTGTTGAAAACCATTTCCGCCAAAAAGAATAATTGTGTATTGTCCGCTAACTAACTCTTTTGAGTTAGGTAATGTAAATTTACCCCGGCCAAAAACTTTAATTCCTTTTACACCAGATACGGTCACGAATTCTTCTTGCTTAGTAATAATATTTTTTGCGCCCTGGTCTTCAAAATTTTGCAATATTTGTTCAACAACCTGATTAAAATCCGGTTCTTCAGATTTATTTAATGTGGTCGAAGTTGTGCCAATAGTGAGTAAACCTTTTTCACTTCTGTACATAAAGGCCTGCAGTTCTTTGATATTGGCCTTTGCATCCGGAGGGAGCTTAACTTGTTGTCTTACTAATACTTCTGGAGTTTCAACAATAATTGGCGGATATCCGTAAGAACTGGAAACCCATTCTCCTTCTAAAAGTGTTTTTGTAGGATGACCCGTAATGGTGTCCCAAACATAAGAAGGACCTAAATAGGTTATAAGCCCTCCAAGGGAGACTAGTAATACAATTGCCGCAGCAGACACAATTGATATTATTTTCTTTTTCCGTTTTTTCTGAGCAATAACCTCCTGATACTCTTCCTGTTCCAACAAATCTTCTTCAGTAGGTTCAGGCAGGGCTTCTTTTGTTTTAACAACGATCTCCTCAATAGCTTTTCTGTCCTGCTCGGCCACTGTTGTAAGTGGTTTGGACCTTGCAAATTTTACAAGATCTGCTGTTTGAAGTATTTTTTCAAATTGTTTAATTGTATTATCCTGTAGCCTTAATTCACCTGCATCCTGCAGTAATTCCAATTTTTGAATTAATTCACTTGTGGTACTTTCCAGCGCCGAAATATGTACCTCTTCTTCAAGATAGGATCGCACTATTGCAGTTAATTCTGAATAATACACTTTATACTTATCCTGAATTAAATATTTTGAATTTTCTAATCGTTTCAATTCCAAAAGTGCCCTATCATAAGGCGGGAGCAATGCCACCTTTTCCTCTTCTGTCAATGGTTTTTTTCGAATTATGAACCAGTAAATAAGACCGCCGGCAATACCCGCAATAAGTAAAACTATCAAAAGGATTTTCCAAAAGGCACTATTACTTTTTTGAACGCTTATTAAAGGTTTTATATCGTACATTTTTTGGTTGACCGTATCTACAGGTACCGTGGCAACATCAACCTTAAGTGAGTCTGTAAAAAACCCAGCCCCATTAATTTCTATACGCTGAGCAGGCAGCACATAAGACCCGGAATCAAATTGTGTAAGCGCGTATATTTTTTGTAGTGTTATCCTATCTTTTTTTCTGGTTGTATCTGTTTTAAAAGCTTCAACAGTTTCGAGCGGCGAAAAGGTTTGCCCTTCAGGAAAGAATACTTGGACAGTTGAATCTACCTCAACAGTAACCGTAAAATGAATTTGCTCACCAATTTTAATATTCGTAGTGTCTACTTTTGAGTTTATTACGGGTTGCAACTGAGCAATTATAGAATTCCCAAAAAATAAAAGATATAAGAAGAGAACCGGTCCAGACCAGGAACTAATAATATGTCTTAATTTCATTGCAACCTTATTCATTTATCCTCTTCGCTTAAAATAACCCAATAATTTTTTAACATAACTCTCATCCACCCGGCAATCCAAAATACCACATCCCGATTTATTGAAAGTATTCTTAAAATAGTCTACCCTATTTCTGTAGTATTCCCCGTAAGCATTCCGAACGTTTTTTGATTGCGTATTTACAAGTTTCAGTGAACCGGTTTCCGAATCTAGCATTTGCACTACCCCTAAATTTGGAATATGCTCTTCTTTTTCGTCATAAATACGAATACCGGTAACATCGTGTTTTTTCCCGGTAATTTTTAGTGTTTGTTTATAATCTGTCGCCATAAAATCTGAAAGCACAAATACAATTGCTTTTTTCTTCATCACGTTCGTTAAATATTTAAGTGCTTCTGCAATATTAGTCTTATTGCTTTTTGGAGAAAATTCCAGTAATTCTCTTATTATTCTTAGGACATGACTATTTCCTTTTTTAGGGGGTATAAAAAGTTCAATTTCATCGGAAAAAAGAAGTAGGCCAACTTTATCGTTATTTTGAAGTGCAGAAAACGCCAGAGTTGCCGATATTTCCGTAATAATATCCTTTTTAAACCTATTCGTTGTACCAAAAAGCTCAGAGCCACTGACATCTACCATTAGCATCATGGTTAGCTCCCTTTCCTCCTCAAATACTTTTACAAAAGGTTCGTTATATCTTGCCGTTACATTCCAATCAATACTTCTTACATCATCGCCAAACTGATATTGGCGAACCTCGCTAAAAGTCATTCCACGACCCTTAAATGTAGAATGGTATTCCCCTCCAAATATGTGATCTGAAAGACGGCGGGTCTTAATTTCAATCTTACGAACTTTTTTTAATAACTCTTTGGTATCCATTCGGGTTCAAGCTTTTCAGTTATATAAGCAAATGCCCTTTACGGCATTGAACTACATAGGTTGAACTATTATGGTACTTCAATTTCGTTAACAATCCGGTTGATTATTTCTTCTGAAGTAATATTTTCTGCTTCCGCTTCATAGGTAATTCCAATTCTATGCCTTAATACGTCATGCACAACGGCACGCACATCTTCCGGAACTACATAACCACGTCTTTTTATAAAAGCATAACATTTAGCAGCACTTGCCAGATTAATACTCCCACGAGGCGATGCTCCAAAACTTATGAGTGGTTTAAGATCTCCCAAATTATATTTTTCCGGATATCTTGTGGCAAATACTATATCGAGGATATATTTTTCAATTTTTTCATCCATATAGACTTCTCGCACTGCCTGTTGAGCACTAAGAATTTGTTTAAGTGATATAACAGGTTTAACTTCCTGCAATATACCCTGAAGATTTTGCCTTATAATAAGTTGTTCTTCATTCATCTTAGGATAATCAATAACCGTTTTTAGCATAAAACGATCTACCTGAGCCTCCGGGAGCGGATACGTTCCTTCCTGTTCCACCGGGTTTTGAGTAGCCATAACCAGGAATGGTTTATCAAGTATAAAAGTTTCATCACCAATGGTAACTTGTTTTTCCTGCATGGCTTCCAAAAGTGCAGACTGCACTTTGGCAGGGGCACGGTTAATTTCATCAGCTAAGACAAAATTGGCGAAAATAGGACCTCTCTTTATTGAGAAATCATTCACTTTCATATTATATATCATTGTCCCCACGACATCTGCGGGTAGAAGATCCGGAGTAAACTGAATTCTGCTAAAACTACCTTTAACCGCCTTTGCCAGAGTGGTTATTGCAAGAGTCTTTGCAAGTCCGGGGACTCCTTCTAACAAAATATGGCCCTGTCCCAAAAGTCCGATCAGCAATCGTTCTATCATATGTTTTTGACCTACAATAGCTTTATTCATTTCCAAAACAAGCAGGTCTATAAAAGCACTTTCCTTTGCAATCTTCTCATTAACCGCACTTATATCTATAGTAGTATTTTCCTCCATTAATAATTCTTATTTTTTGGTTTTTAATTTGTTGGTATCACAGTAGGGCGCAAATTGAAAATTTATTTATATAAGTGCTGTTAATGATTGGTTAAAAAATGGCTAGAACCCTAAGTTTTATGAAGTATTTAAGGGATTTATTTTATATTTTCACATACTTATGAAAAACCGGATATCTTATTCAAAAATTATTGCTGGAACCATGACATGGGGAAGTTGGGGGAAGAATCTTACAAAAGACGAAATGACTGACCTTATTGGCCATTGTGTCGAAAATGGAATAACGACTTTCGACCATGCCGATATTTACGGAGGTTATGATAATGAAGTAGCGTTTGGCAAGGCGTTTTTTCAAAGTTCAATCCCCAGGGAAAGCTTACAACTTATTACTAAATGTGGAATACAATATGTCTGCAAGGCTAGAGATAATATAGTAAAACATTATAATTATTCTAAAGATTACATTGTATGGTCTGCAGAGCGCTCTCTGTCCAAACTTAAAACTGATTATTTAGACCTTTTTTTACTGCACAGACCCAGCCCGTTAATGCAACCCGATGAAATTGCGGAAGCAATTCTATATTTGCAAAAAGAAGGTAAAATACGAGAGTTTGGAGTATCTAATTTCTCTCCTTCGCAGATTGCCCTATTAGAGTCGGTATTACCAGTAACCGCTAACCAGGTTGAATTTTCCTTAACAGCCGAAAAGATAATGTATGACGGCACCTTTGATGATTGTATCATTCATGATCGGATTGCCATGGCATGGAGTCCCTTGGGTAGCTATTTTAGGGAGGATAACAAAAGAAGGAAGCGAATAAAAAAAGTGATAAAACGCCTTAAAAAGAAATATGAGGCAGATAGTAGTCAAATTCTCCTGGCATGGATCTTAAATCACTCTTCCAAAGTTCACCCAGTTGTTGGCACCACCAACATGGAACGATTAAAGGCATCTGTAGTAGCCACTGAAATTGATTTGGAGCTGGAAGATTGGTTTATGTTGTTAATTGCATCTCAGGGGCATAAGGTTCCCTAATTACTAATCATAACAATTATTTTAATGAAAAAAACAGCATTTATTACTGGCGCAACCAGTGGCATAGGAAAGGCTACTGCGCTACTTTTCGCATCAAAGGATATCCGATTGATAATTTGTGGACGACGAAAAGAAATTTTAATAAAATTACAGAAGCAATTAGAACCGCTGACTGACGTCTATGCTTTGAATTTTGATGTCAGAGACAAAAATGCTGTTTCAAATGCCATTAACTCATTGCCCGAGAAATTTTCTCAAATAGATATTTTGATTAACAATGCGGGGAATGCCCATGGTTTGGATCCCATAGAAACAGGTAGTCTTGAGGATTGGGATGCAATGCTGGATATAAATGTAAAAGGCCTGTTATATGTCTCCAGGGCAATTTTACCAAAGATGGTGGTGCGTAAATCGGGACATATAATAAATATAGGTTCAACTGCCGGCAAAGAGGTCTATCCCAAGGGGAATGTTTATTGTGCCAGTAAACATGCGGTTGATGCAATTAATCAGGGAATGCGAATTGATTTGAACACTTATGGCATAAGAGTGGGTGCCGTTAACCCTGGATTGGTAGAGACGGAGTTTAGCAAAGTCAGATTTAAGGGTGATGTTGATAGAGCCGTCAGTGTTTACCAGGGTTTTCAGCCTTTAAAACCTGAAGATATAGCAGAAATAATTTACTTTGTAATATCACGGCCAATCCATGTAAATATTACAGATCTCGTAGTTATGCCAACCGCACAGGCAAGTAGTACAATAGTGAAGAAAACAATATGATTAATAAACGCCTACTTGTAAAAAACCTTTTGGCTCATAATGACGAGAATAGTTTTTATGATAAAAAAAGGTTTATTAATATAGGTAAACGAGAAGGTAAAGCTAAATTCCTAAAGCATGTTTGCGCTCTTGCAAATAGCAATCCAAATAATAATTCCTTTATTGTTGTTGGTGTAGAGGATGAAGACAACAAAATTGTTGGAGTAGATTTCTTTGATGACAGTAAGATTCAAAACCTGGTAAATGCCTACCTTGATAACCCTCCCTTGATCTCTTATGAAAACATTCCGTTTCCGCACTTACCTGAAGGTAAGGTGGTGGGGTTAGTTACTATAAGCTCTAATGGTAAAGTGTGCGCATTGCGGCGCAATATCTGGAAATATTACGGAGGTGCAGTTTTTTTCAGAGATGGGAGTATAAGTATGCCTAAGGCGTTTGATATTGCATTAAAAGATATCAACTTAGATACCGTCGCTACCATAGAACTACATGCCCAAAATAATATAGAGCTTACCCTTGATGGCGTCATAGATTTTATAAATTACAGACATAGGGATCTGATTAGCAGCTATAAAGTATTTAAAGAACAATTTGTGCTCTGCTGGGCGGGCAATCAAAAAAAAGTAAAAAACGAAGTTTTTTATTCTAGAGTAGATATAGAACTCATTAATGAACAGGTTAAACTTTTCTATTCTACCCTGGATGAAATCTCAATAAGCTATAATGACGAATCTTTTACTATTATGGAATATGTGAAGTTGGGCTTGGGAAATCAACAAAAATACTATCCTTTGGAAAAAGTGGATATATTTTTCTCAGATAACGGAACCTATCAAATTCAAAGTGATTTAATTTTTGAACCACCTCAATATGATAAAAAGACCCTGTTTCATATTTTTAATTCAAACAAGGCTATATTGCAAAAAATTGAAAAGGGGGCATCACTCAAGCGTTCAGAAGAATTAGATTTGGAACTATTACCGGCAACGTATCTTATTTGCTATTTTAATGGTTTTGAAGAGGCCAAGGGTCTTATGGAAACAGCTCGGCCTATGTTAAAAAAATACGACCTAAACATTTATGAATCTTTGAAGGAGTCTTTTCGAATATTAAGAAAAGTAAAATATAGCTAAGACTTGCTGAGCCATAAAATTTGAAAAGGACTTATTTCTAAAAAGTTACTTTTTAAAGTAATGCTTTCACCTAATACCAGGTCCTTAAGTTTACCTCCTCTCGTATAACCCTTGGACGCAATAGTAGCGGCTTCTATCACATGAATGCTTTCATCAAAATTGCAAATTACAAGGACATCCTTATCAGAATTATTTGTTCTTTCAAACATAAAAATATGTGGGTTTGGGGTATAATGCAGCAACAAATTGTTCATGTCAGCAAATACTGGTGTATTTCTTCTAATCCTAATTAGTTCTTTTAGAGATAGGAAAATTTGTGTTTGAGGGCTATCAATTTTATCTAATCCAGAAACAGTTTTCCAGTCTTGTTTAGGTCTGTTAACCCATCTGCTATCTTCTTTTAAGTCGTTATTTTTAAGATAAGAATAATCATTTAATGTCCCTATTTCATCTCCGGCATAGATCATGGGAATTCCCCCATAGGATAATATAATGGCATGTAGCATTAGGATTTTATTTACTGCCAATTTTATCAATTCCTGATTGTTCTGCTCTATTCCATTTTCCAATCCTAATAGGGAGGCGGTACTACCAGTAATCCTGCCATCACCATTTTTTGGATTATACATAAAAACTTGCCCCTTGGCGGGTGACCAGTCCAGTTTTTGACAATAGTATTCCAATAAAAATTTCCTGTGTGCCACTGCGTCCCAGCCCACTTCGTAAATATAGCGGTCATCAAAACCAAGTCCAATATCGTCATGGCATCTGATATAAGTTATCCAGGTCCCCTCTATGGGCTTACTTGGTAAATTCATCAGATTTTTATACAAAAGATGAGTTTTTTTAGTGGCGATTGAATTCCAAAGAAGCGCCATCAAGGTGGCATTGTAAGCAATTTCACATTCATTACCCTTTTTAATGCCTTCACCAAAATATTTGATAATTTCCTGTGGAGAAACTATAGCTTCAGCCAACAGAACAACCCCGGGAGCAACAACTTGTAAACACATCCGAAAGAGTGTAATTAAGCTATGTGCTTCTGGAAGATTTTGAGAATTTGTACCCAATTTCTTCCATAGAAATGCCAGGGCGTCGAAGCGAATAACATCTATACCCAAGTTAGCCAATTCTACCAGGTTTGTGAGCATTTCCATAAACACGATTGGGTTTCTATAATTGAGATCCCACTGATAGTCATTAAAGACAGTCATAACCCACCTGTTCATCTTCGCATTAAAAGTGAAGTTTCCCGGGGAAGTTTGAGGAAATACTTCCGGCAAGGAATTTTCAAATTGATCTGGCAATTTCCTGTCCGGGTAGATATAGTAATAATCCTGGTATTTTTGATTACCGGCCGCTGCTTTCTTTGCCCAGGGAAATTCGTCTGAAGTATGGTTTACAACAAAATCCATCATCAGATGCATATTTTTGGAACGCAATTTTTTTGTTAGATTCAACAGGTCTGCTTTAGAACCATATTTTTTATCCACCTGTGTATAACTGTTAACTGCATATCCCCCGTCATTTTCTCCTTTAGGCCTGGTTGTTACAGGCATGATATGTAAAAGATTGACTCCTAATTTTTCAAAATATTCAATTTTTGATTCAAGACCTTTCAGATCCTTATTGAAGTGATCTACATACAATTGCATGCCAACCATTTTTTCAGATTGATACCAATTAGCATGTTTAAGCCGTCTCAAGTCCTGAATTTGAAGGTTTTCAGGTCTTTTCTTATAAAGTTTTGGTAATAGTTTCAGCAATAAAGGAAATGAATCTTGAAAGGTTGACTCAGGGTATAGAGATAAGTATAGGTTTTGTATAATAGAAAAGTTAGTGGATAACCTTAAATTAAATAATTCATTTAGATTGGCTTTCTCCGGGTTATCCAGTTCATTTAAAGCCAACAACCTATGTAATGAGGTTTGGTTCATTCTAACTATCAAGTTGAATCTGAGTTGGCAACGACTTTATTGCTCCGTAATTCATAGTTGTTATCGCCCCGGCTTTATTTGCTTTAGCGATCATTTTGAAAAGTAAATCGGGATTGCTTATAACACTCTCTATATTATCCAGTGTAGAAATTTGTTTTAACAAACAGCCAATAAAGGCATCTCCTGCACCTGTTGTATCAACGGGCTTTACTGTGACACTTGGGATTGTATGTGAATGCCCTTGAGAACTTACAAATGTACCTTCAGAACCAAGAGTAATGGTAATGATTTGTGTGCCGGCTTCATGGAAAAATTCACATGCATCCAAAATATCTTCCTTTCCTGAAATTAATTTTGCTTCTTCCAAACTAAACTTACAGAGTGTAGATTTTTCAATAAATGGCATACATTTTTTTATAAAGATATCAGTTTTGTTTTTCCATAAGTCTGCTCTGTAATTTGGATCAAAACTGATAAAAGCCTTTTGAGTTAAGGCATCAAATAAAAATCGTCCATAGGCTTCTTCTAAGCTTCCGCCCAAAAGTGCAGTCGCAGCACCAAAGTGGACAATGTTTTTATTAAATTTTTTCTTAATCGCCGGACTGTATTTAAGTTCCTTATCAGCACCCCTGCTAAAGACAAAATCACGTTCTCCATCTTTATCAATTGAAACAAAGGCGAGGGTTGTGAAAATTTCTGAACGTTGAGCTAAAGAAATGTCCACGCCTTCGTTTTCCAGCACCTTCAATAGAAATGTACCAAAAGGATCATCACCAACACAACCGATAAATGCACTTTTCCCTCCTAGCTTGGCTATAGCACAGGCTACATTCGCCGGAGCACCACCTGCTTTTTTTGTGAATTCACTTGCTAAAGATAAATCACTACCTTGTTTTTCGGCAACAAAGTCTATGAGCAATTCTCCTATACAAAACACTTCTTTCATAGATATATACTTAAAGCAATTCCTAAAGTAATGAGAAATAAAGTGTTACTCCAAAAAAAACATAACTATTTATTAATTCGATTCTCACCATTAGGCTAGACCTTTATATTCAGTAAAGACACTTGGTCTGTTTTAAAGAATTGATTATCTTTTTCTTCAATTAAAAATCTAACAAAATGAATCTATTTGATGAGATAAAAAAGAAGCTAAGTCAGGAATTCATTGATATAGTAGAATGGATTGACACCACTAATGATACCATAGTTCACAGATTTGAGCGTTATCAGAATGAAATTAAAAATAATGCCAAATTGGTAGTTAGAGAAGGCCAGAAAGCTGTATTTATAAATGAGGGTCAATTAGCTGATGTTTTTAAACCAGGTACACATACTCTGAATACCAAGAACCTTCCTATTCTAACTACTTTAAAGGGATGGAAATATGGATTTGACAGCCCTTTTAAGGTAGAAGTATATTTTGTTAATACCAGGTTGTTTACAGATGAAAAGTGGGGAACAAAAAACCCGGTTATGTTAAGTGATGAACGCTTTGGATTAACCGAGATACGGGCTTTCGGAACCTATAGTTTTAAAATTAGCGATGCTGGCAAGTTTGTGGTAGACGTGGTTGGTACCGATGGTAATTTTACAAATTATGAGGTTAATGAACATTTGAAAAGTTTAATTGTAACGCGTTTTACGGATACGGTTGGGGAGGCTAACTTACCCCTGGAATTATACGCCGCTAATACTAGTGAACTTTCCGAAACATGTCAGGAAGTTATGAAACCAGAGTTTGCTCGTGTTGGGATAGAATTGGAAAAGTTTTATATAGAAAACGTATCCATGCCCGAAGAACTTAAAAAGGAGATTTTTGAATACAGCAGATTAGATAAGTTAGATTTGTCAAAGCTATCTCAATTCAAGGCGGCCAAGGCCATGGAAGCTGCTGCTAAAAACGAAGGCGGAACCGCCGGAGCTGGCATGGGTATGGGTATGGGTTTTGTACTTGCACAACAAATGGGAACTATAATGGGTCAGCCGGCACAACAGCCCTTTACATCACAACAGCCGCAAGGAGCTGCTCTGCCACCTCCAATTCCTGTTCAGGTAATGTATTTTTATGCGACAAACGGGCAACAACTGGGACCAGTTTCTTTTGATAAATTAAAGGAGCTGTTCGCAAGCAGGACTATTAACCGGGATTCCCTGTTATGGAAACAAGGCCTTACTGAGTGGAAAGCGCTTAAAGAAATCGATGAGCTCAAAGTTTTTTTGGGCGGTAGCTTACCACCACCATTACCTCAAAAGTAGTAACCGTAGGTTTTAAAAAACACTTTGCCAATTTTACTGATTTTGGTAATAATTACAAATGGAAGAAACCCAGTATTCTGAACAGAAAAAGTCCTGTGCCAATTGTGGGGCAGAACTGAAATATAAACCAGGATCACAACAACTTAAATGTGAGTACTGCGGATATGAAGAATTTATTGAGAAGGCAAAGCGAAGCTTTGAAGAACTTGAATTACAACATTATATCAAGGTAGTAGGAGATAACGCCTATACCCAAACCATAGATCTTCTGCATTGTAAGAATTGTGGAGCCAACCAACATGTTGAAGAAAACTATAAGTCGCTTCATTGCGTTTATTGTGGAGAACCTCTTATTAGGGAAGATATTGAAAGAGAAGGATGGATTCTTCCAGGTGCCTTGGTGCCTTTTCAAATAGACAATAAAGAGGCTGGAAAAATCTTCAAAAATTGGGTAATGAGATTGTGGTTTGCTCCAAATAAACTTAAGCGGGCGTCCCTTGATCCGGAAGCTATTCATGGTCTTTATTTACCTTTTTGGACATTTGATGCAGAACTTTTTGCGTCCTATGAGGGTCAAAGGGGGGATTATTATTATGAAACCCAAACTTACAGGACAAAAAATGGAACTCAAACTAGACAGGTAAGAAAAACCCGCTGGAGACCTGCTTATGGCAGTGTTGATGGTTTTATAGATGATATTCTGATCAATGCATCGGAGAAGAAACAACGAGAAATCCCCTCAAAAATTTCACATTGGAACTTAAAAGATCTTAGAACATTTAATTCAAAATACCTCTCCGGGTTTGTGACAGAAAAATATACTACTCCATTAAAAGAAGGACATCGCAGATCATTTCAAGAGGCCAAAGGGATAGCGCACTCCTGGATACGGCGAGATATTGGAGGTGATACGCAAAGGATTCATCATGCCGATATAAAACTTTCTAAAGAAACCTTTAAGCATGTTCTTTTACCTGTTTATATAAGCTCCTACCGTTACAAAGGGAAAGAATATCACTTTTATATTAACGGACAAACCGGTAATATTCATGGGATTCGCCCCATTTCCTTCTGGAAAATATTCTATCTTATACTTTTTATTATTGTAATCATCGGAATTATAGCGAATTTTGCCAAATGAGAACTTTGGTAATAGGGGATATACATGCTGGCCTTAAGGCTTTGAAGCAGGTTATGCAGCGGGCCATGATCAAAGAGGATGATCTTCTTATTTTTTTGGGAGATTATGTAGACGGATGGAGCCAGGCCACTGAAACCGTAAGTTTTTTGATTGAGCTTAAATCTACACACCAATGTATTTTTTTAAAGGGAAACCATGATGAATTATGTTATGATTGGTTAAGAAGCGGGAAAGATTTACCGATGTGGTTGAAACATGGCGGTATGGCGAGCAAAACTTCTTACAATGTTCTGGATGACGGGACAAAAAGAGTTCATATGGATTTTTATAATAATTTGGATAATTATTATCTTGATGATAAAAATCGCTTATTTGTACATGCCGGGTTTACAAACTTAAATGGGGTAAAGTTTGAATATTTTCCAAAGATTTTTTACTGGGACAGAACTTTATGGGAACTGGCATTATCTCTAAATCCGAATCTAACTCAATCAGATACTTTTTACCCGGAGCGACTCGCCAATTACCATGAAATATATATTGGTCATACACCGGTAACCAGAATTGGAAAAACCACACCTCAAAGAGCAGCAAATGTCTGGAATATTGATACGGGAGCAGCCTTTAAAGGACCTTTGTCAATTATGGATGTAGATTCTAAACAGGTTTGGCAAAGTGATCCAGTTCATCTTTTTTATCCTAAAGAAAACGGAAGAAATTGATATTTGAATTGTATCTGCAATATTTTCAGGAATATATTGTCGTACTTTGCAAGAAAATAGTTTATGTCCACTAAAAATATTAGACTGGAGGTCATGCAGGCAATTGAACCTAAAGTTGCCGGGTTTATGGATTCATTTTTGATTCCTATAGAGGATATATGGCAGCCTTCAGACTTTCTTCCGGATTCGCAAAGCGAAAATTTTTATGATGAGGTAGAACAGATTAGAGAGGAATCTAAAGAATTGGGATATGATTTTTGGGTAACCATGGTTGCCGATACAATTACCGAAGAAGCTTTGCCAACTTATGAATCCTGGTTAATGGATGTCGAGGGAATTAATCAACATACTGAAGAGCCCAGTGGCTGGTCCAAATGGGTGAGAGCATGGACGGCAGAAGAAAACAGACATGGCGATGTACTGAATAAATTTCTTTATCTCTCGGGAAGAGTAAATATGAGAGAAGTTGAGATCTCAACACAGTACTTACTTAATGATGGATTTGACATAGGAACAGACAGAGACCCATACAAGAATTTTGTATATACTTCTTTTCAGGAATTAGCTACTAATATTTCTCATAAAAGGGTAGGTCAGATGGCCAAGAAAAAAGGGAATACACTTTTAAGTAAAATGTGCAGCATAATTGCAGGTGATGAAATGCGTCATCATTTGGCATATAGAGAATTCGTAAAGACTATATTTGGACAAGACCCTAATGGTATGATGCTTGCATATGCAGATATGATGAAGAGAAAAATTGTAATGCCAGCTCATTTTTTGAGGGAATCTGGAGAGGGAATCGGACTTGCATTTGAAAATTTCTCCAACTGCGCACAAAGGTTGGGAGTATATACCTCTCAGGATTATATAGACATCTTTAATAAATTAAATCAATATTGGGATCTGGAAGCAATAAGAAGTCTGTCAGATGAAGCCCAAAAAGCCAGAGACTATCTTGTAGGAATGCCAGATCGTTTGCAGCGAATTGCAGAAAGAATGAGACTTAGCGAGGATCAATTCCGGTTTAAATGGGTAGAGGCCAATGGAATGCTATAATTAAAAAGACCGGACTAAATCCGGTCTTTTTAATTATAATTTACCACGTTTATGTTCTACCTGCCATTTGTGTAATTCTTTCCATTTTCCCTCATAACACATTTTTGCTTGCATTGGCCACGATGCAGGATCATGAACTTTGTAACGATCACCTCCTGAGTCCAGTACTTGCTGACACTTGGTAACAGAAGTTTTAGACAAGGCCTTCCAGGTCTTTATATCATAATTGTGAAAAAGGCCTTCAATTTTTGGGCCAATTCCTTCAACCACCTTCAGATCATCCTGTTTTATATTTTTGCCAAATGCGGCTTTGGCTGTACTTTTATTAAAAGCAATTTCAGAAGAAACCAAAGCAGAACTTTCAGCAGCCATTTTTTTATTACAAGCAGCAAGATCAGCTTCTAATTTTGCATTTTGATCTTTCAGAAAATTTAGCTCTGAAGAATGGTCAATACCTGTATTTGCACCTTTACCTAATAAATATCCAAAAATAGCACAAAGAACACCTACAAGGAAAGGGATAAGCCAACACCAGATGTTTATACTTTCAAAATTCATAAGTTGATATTATTTAATTAGTTCTTATACAATAATTCTTTCTTGCTCTTATTATTGGCTTTTTCAAAATATATTGCCTTTTGAGCAATAGAAGAATCAACACTTTTTAAGATGGTCGACTATCTTATAATCCACATTCGCTGCAGTACATTACAAAAAAATAAATCCCTGCTAATATGGTAATTATAATCCCAAGTAAGTTCGTTGTCTTTGTTGTCATTGTAAGTGACTATTTGTTGTTCTGTATACAATGTATTAAAAAAATCTTAAATTTTGTTAAAATTGAAAGGCTTTATACCCGGAATTATCTGGTTAACCCCCTAATAATGACTAAGATGCTCCGTGTTAATATGAATAAATACAGGACATACCTTAATAATTGCCAATTACACATTTTATTGCGCCATTTATAACTTCCTCTTATTGAAGTAAACTACCGTTTAAGATATTTGTTAAAAGTTAAGTTGCAACCCTATTTCTCCCGACAAGAATCCGACATTGAAATAGTGTTTAATTTCTACTTACAGTTAGTTTGAATTAGTTTGGTTAGTTAAGAATCCCGTTGTTATTTCTTTCTTAAATAACAGCGGGTTTTTTATTTTTCAAAATATACAACTCAATCTTGCAATTGTATGTTTTTTGGGATTAGGGGTACAAAAATTTGATTTTCCCAGGCTAAAAATTAGTATTTTAAAAGTGAATTAAATTATCAGGTGGAAATTAAAAAATTATAAAAACAAATTAGAGGAGGTTTCAATTTCTTTTGCATGGTAGTTATACTTGGAATTCAAAACTTGTTTTATGGCAGCTGGAGGGTTCATGAATCAAACTCAATATGTTCTGAAAATAATTCTATTAATTAATTACACCCCGTGATATTAAAGATCAAATTTTATACCTTGGGCCAAAGGTAATTCGGCGGTATAGTTAATCGTATTGGTTTGTCTTCGCATATAAATTTTCCAGGCATCAGAACCGCTTTCACGCCCACCTCCGGTCTCCTTCTCTCCTCCAAAAGCTCCTCCAATCTCAGCTCCTGAGGTACCGATATTTACATTGGCTATACCACAATCACTGCCAGCGGCTGAAAGAAAATTCTCGGCTTCCCTCAAATTATTGGTCATAATGGCCGAGGAAAGTCCCTGAACAACGCCATTTTGAATTTTTATTGCATTTTCTACATTGCCTGAATATTTTAACAAATAAAGAATAGGTGCAAAAGTTTCATGCTGTACTATTTCATAGTTGTTATCCGCTTCGGCAATGGCCGGATATACGTAACAACCACTTTCGTAACCTTCCCCATCTAATACGCCGCCCTCCACGATCATGTTTCCACCTTCTGATATTACTTTCTCAAGGGCCTTTTTATACATAGCAACAGCATCTTTATCTATTAAAGGACCTACGTGATTATTCTCATCCAGCGGGTTTCCAATACGAAGTTGCTTATAGGCAGTAACTATTGATTCTTTTAACTGATCGTAAATAGATTCATGTATGATAAGTCTTCTGGTAGAAGTACATCGCTGGCCTGCTGTACCAACCGCTCCGAATACAGCTCCGATAACAGTCATTTTTATATCTGCATCCGGGGTAACTATGATCGCATTATTGCCACCTAATTCGAGGAGAGATTTTCCTAACCTTCCGGCAACTGCCTGTGCAACAATTTTTCCCATGCGAATAGAACCCGTAGCGGAAATCAAAGGAATTCTATTGTCATTTGTCATCATTTCGCCAACTCTATAATCTCCATTTATCAAACAGGAAATACCTTCGGGAAGTCCATTAGCTTTGAACACCTCAGCGGCAATATTTTGACAAGCTATACCACAAAGTGGTGTTTTTTCCGATGGCTTCCAAACACAAACATCACCACAAATCCATGCAAGTGCTGTATTCCACGCCCAGACAGCAACGGGGAAATTAAAAGCCGAAATTATTCCTACTATTCCTAAAGAATGGTATTGTTCATACATTCTATGCCCTGGTCTTTCTGAATGCATAGTTAGTCCATGTAATTGTCGAGAGAGACCAACAGCAAAATCACATATGTCTATCATTTCCTGTACTTCACCTAGACCCTCCTGATAAGATTTCCCCATTTCATATGAAACTAACTTCCCTAAGGGCTCCTTTAGTTGGCGTAGTTTATCTCCAAACTGGCGAATTATTTCGCCTCTTTGGGGAGCGGGTTTTAATCGCCAAATATTAAAGGCTTTAGAGGCAGTTTCTATAACTTTTGCATAATCACTTTGGGAGGTGCCTATTACTTGACCAATTAATGCTCCGTCTACAGGGGAATATGAGGCGAAAATTTCCCCTGAGGAAAAGTAATCGGAACCAGTTGAGGTACCATTATTGATTTCCTTTATTCCTAATTTTTCTAATGCTTGGTCTATTCCAAAATCTACGGCAACTAGTGTCATTTTATAACTTTTAAAAGGTACTTTGTTAGATTCTGACAAAGCTACAAATAATAGTGATTATGTAACCCGAAAGTTTTGGAATCTTAGGCCTGATTAATAAAGATTAGAAGCAGCGCAATCAAAGCAGGTAGTGCCTGAACAATAAATATTTTTTTATCTGCAGTTAGAGCTCCATAAATACCGGCAATTGCAACACAGCTAAGAAAAAAAACAGAAACATTTGCATTCCACTGGGGATCCTGAATAAAAAAAGTCCAAATAAGCCCAACAGCTAAAAAGCCGTTATACAGCCCCTGGTTTGCTGCCAGAGATTTTGTTGGTTCAAACATGTCCTTGGGAAATTTCTTAAAGACCTTTTTACCCCTTGTAGTCCAGGCGAACATTTCTAACCAAAGAAAATATAGGTGTAGTGCTGCCACAAGTCCGATAAAAACAGTAATCGCAAGTTTCATTTTTTATGTTTCTTCCATAGCCGTAAACCTATCATCAACGGGCATAACCGTTCCACAATTATCACAGGTCCTTAACTCTTCAGATCCGTAGAAATTTGAAAAATGTGATAGAAAATCTTTTTCAATATCGTATAGTGTAAAATAAGTTTCGTGAAGTCTATGGTTACAGTTATCGCAAAACCAAAGAAGGCCATCCTTTATTTGCATATGGTCTCTTTTACGCTCTATTACCAAACCAATGGAACCTTCGTGCCTAACAGGAGAATGGGGGACTTTTGCCGGATGCAGGTACATATCGCCGGGCCCCAGTTTCATTGTTTTTTTTTGTCTATCCTCCTGCACGTGTATTTCTATATGACCTTCTAGTTGAAAAAAAAGTTCTTCTGTTTCGTTGAAATGATAGTCTTTTCGTGCATTTGGTCCGGCAACGATCATAACTATATAGTCGCCGGCATCTTTATATAAATTCTTATTTCCAACAGGGGGTTTTAGTAAGTCTCTGTTTTCTTCAATCCACTTGTAAAGATTAAATGGAGGTTTTATAGACATTGTTTTCTAATTATTAAGGAATGTTATTAGAATGTATTAAAAGTAATACTCCTTATCAAATGTAATAAAAGAATTTTTTCTGGAGAGATTATCGGTAGAACAACTGAGTAAAATAGAATTTACCACTGGAGTCTTTTTTTACGCTTACGGCTGTGTGTGTAAATTCACCTTCAATTGTTTTACGATGATTAGGGCTCTCAAGCCAATTCTCCAGAGCCGTGGCAGCATCTGGGTAATCTTTGGCAACATTTTCAGCTACGTATTCAGCATTAACTTCGCTCGAAATACTTGAGGCTCTTGAACTGAAGTTATCATGACTTAAACTGCCTTTGGCAATCATATAATCGGTATGATTGTTGGCATACTCGTAGGCAACTTTGCTAAAAAGTAATGATGAATAACCCAAATTGTTTCTATGGTCATTAACTATATCCAAAAGCGCCTGTTCCACCAAAACGGCATTATCAGAACTCGGAATATTTGTATTTTCTATCGACTCTGTGCTGCAGCTTCCAGCCAACAATACAAATAAAATCGAGACAGCTAAAGGCAATCTCATTTTCATATAGTGTTCTATTTGTGAGTAGGGTAAAGAAAGAGTGGGGTGTTCTCTTGGATCCTTATTAATAAGATCATCTTCGTAATATTAAAGAAAATATAAAAAAAGCCCATGAAAAACCATTTTTTTTCGATGAACTGCATTTATCATCAATTATCAGTCATTAAATACTTCAATTACGTTTCCAAAAACCAGAGCGCCAACATCTCTGACCGGTTTATAAAGAATAGATTCTTTAACCGTATTATTTTCAATTAGATTGAATGAAGAACTTGCACTTTCAAAAAAATACAAAAGCGTACCAAGAATAACAGCAGTTTTTAATACACCAAACAACCCACCTGCAAGTTTATTGACCAATCCAAGCATAGCAAAATTTGCAATTTTGGTAAGTATTTTTCCAGCCATATTTACCAAAAGCACAATAACCACAAAAGTAATTATGAATGCTGCTAATTTTATGTAATTTTCATCCCAATCCATGTTTTTAGAAAGGTAGTTACCGGTTAAGTAAGAAAATTGAATTGCACCATAAAGCCCAATAATAATTGCGGCGAGAGAGGCGATTTCAACAAAGAAACCATTTTTCAGACCTTTATAAAGGCCATATGCCAGTAATAATCCCAAAATGATATCCAGAAGATTCACGAAAAGTTGTTTACACAAATATAGAATTTTGATTTGTACCTTTGATTTTTTCTAAAAGAAGGCTTCAGGATTAATTTTTGATTTTTAAATTTTTTTTACAATATAAATGAGTAGAGATATTCAATTAAAGGACAGGTGGGAAGAACTCACTAAGAAATTATCTGCCAAATTTTCCGATGGAGATCCAATGGATTTAGATGGGATTATTTACCTTATTGGCATTCAGGAGTTAGGTCAATACCATAAGACTTATAAAAAGGAAGAAAAAGTTAATCTGATGCACATAGCTATATGCAAACTATTGGAACCCTATGGATATTATGAGTTTGAGTTTTTTGACGAGGAAGGTTGGCCACATTATATTGTCAAGGAGGCACTTCCGCCATTAAAGGCAGGAGAGCAATCTGTATTAATGAAAGAGGCTATTGTGAATTATTTTATTGAACGATCTTTTATTTAATAAACGGTCATGATAAAACCTTATTACGCCGTAATCTTTACCAGCACCAGGACTTCCGGGGATAAAGGATATGGCCTAATGTCCAAACAAATGGAAGAATTAGCCAAACAACAATCTGGTTATTTGGGATTTGAAAGTGCAACAGGGGAATTAGGGATATCCGTAAGCTATTGGGAAAACCTGGAATCTATTTCAAGATGGAAATCCAATCTCAAACACCTGAGTGCACAGGAAATGGGAAAAAAAGAATGGTATAAATGGTATAAAATAAGAATCTGCCTTGTTGAGAGGGAATATGAATTTACTGCCTCATCTTAAAACATTCTTTCATTTACTTATTAAATACTTCAACAGTAAATTAATTTAATGATAACATTTGCTTAAATCCTTTGCATTTGTATTGGGGGATTAAACCTTTACATTTGTAACATAGCTTAAGTGACTATATACCTTTTAGTGTAAAAACATGAAAGAGAACATACGATTTTCAAACCTGGACCGCAATGAAATCATTCAAAACCTTACCAAAACAAAATTCGATCTTATAATAATTGGTGGTGGAATTACAGGTGGAGGTATTGCCCTCGACGCAGCTGCCAGAGGACTAAAAGTGGCTCTGGTTGAGAAAGGGGATTTTGCCTCAGGAACTAGTAGTAAATCTACTAAGTTAATTCACGGTGGCCTCCGATATCTTAAACAATTTGATTTTTGGTTAGTGAAAGAAGTGGGATCTGAACGGGCCATAGTACATAAACTCGCTCCGCACCTTGTGCTTCCCGAAAAAATGTTACTTCCCTTAATTGACGGCGGGTCTTATGGTAAATGGCTTACATCTATCGGGTTAAAGGTCTATGATATTTTAGCACAGGTATCAAACAATGATAAGCGGAAAATGCTGGAAAAAAAAGAGGCGTTGGAGCTGGAACCACTTTTGCCAAAGAAGAAATTAAAAGGAGCCGGTTACTATGCTGAATATCGCACAGATGACGCCAGACTTACAATTGAAAATATAAAGACCAGTCTTACATTCGGTGCGGTTGCATTGAATTATGCGGAGGTCACTGCTTTTAATTATACAGACAATATTATTTCAGGGCTAGGTGTTAAAGACGCTATGTCCGGTCATGAATTCACTATCAATTCCAAGTATGTGATAAGCGCTACGGGCCCATGGGTAGATGAATTGAGAAGCTTGAATAATTCAAAAAATGGGAAACGCCTTCATCTTACAAAAGGGGTTCACTTGGTATTCCCTCATGAAAAATTACCGGTAAACCAATCTGTTTATTTTGACGTTCCTGATGGGCGAATGATTTTTGCAATCCCAAGAGGTAAAATTACCTACGTGGGCACAACCGATACTAACTATGATCAGGATATAGACGATGTAAAACTGGAATTAGTAGACGCCCTTTATTTAATTGCTGCTGTTAATAATATGTTTCCTAAAATTAAATTGGAAATGGAAGATATTATCTCTTCCTGGGCAGGTTTGCGACCCCTAATCCATGAAGAGGGAAAATCTACTTCCGAATTATCCCGTAAGGATGAGATATTTATTTCAGATACTGGCCTTATAAGTATGGCTGGAGGCAAACTTACCGGATATCGTAAGATGGCGGAAAGAGTTGTAAACCTGGTATCCAAAAAAATGGAAGAGGAGGAAGGAATTGAACTCGCAGAATGTACAACTGTTCAGATCCCTCTATGTGGTAATGATTTCAGAAAATCCAAACACGTCAAAAAGTACATTTCAGAAATATTTGAACGATTAGTAACAGATGGATTTACAGAATATGATGCCTGGTATCTGGTAACAACCTATGGCAAGCAAACGGAGACTATTTTAGAGGATTATTCCATGCTAAAAGATAAAGACCCTTACATAAGAATGGCTAAAGCCGAACTTCATTATGGAATTAAATATGAAATGATAACTTCTCCCATGGACTTTTTTACCCGCAGGACGGGTCGCTTATACTTCGATATTGAAAGCATACCTTTCCTACTGGATCCAATTCTGGATGAATTCATGTCAATTTTTAAATTGGATGATTCGCAAATCCTTTCCTGGAAAGAAAAAATGCTACAAGCAATACATGAGCATTCTGTTTTTTCTTTAGACCGTGTTTAAAATTATTTTTCTAATACTTCGGTGACTCCTGGTATCGGAATTGGGTAGAAGCCATTCTCATCGGGTGTTACGGGAGGTATGGTATCCCAACTATATGTATTGGGCATTAGCCTCCTCCCTTTGTTTAAGGCATCTTCAAAGGTGATTAACTGCCCTGAATAGGTAGCCATTCTCCCAAGAATTGCTGTCATAGTTGTTTTTGCTGCATGTTCCCCATCACTTATAACTCCTCCAGCTTTAATAGAAGCGAATAACGCATCATGTTCTGTCTGATAGGGATTTGGATCATTAGTCCCCTGATGTTCATAGATGGTACTGCCATCATAGCCATTAATTATACCTTTATTCTGTGAATCGGTGTAAATTTTACCCTTTGTACCCATAAAACTTTCGGATACATTGTCAAAACAACCTTTTTGATGTCTGCACTGACTGGAAATTACAGCACCGGAGGGATAAGTGAATTCAACAAAATGGTGGTCAAATATTTGTCCGAATTCTTTTCCTTTTCTCACTTCTCTGCCACCCATACCCTGGGCATGTATTGGGAACTCCCCAATAAACCAATTAGCTACATCTATATTGTGAATATGTTGTTCCACTATATGATCCCCACATAACCAGTTAAAATAATACCAATTCCGCATTTGATATTCCATTTCTGTTTGGTTTTCCTGACGCTGTTTGACCCATACCCCAGCGCTGTTCCAATACACCTGCCCGGAAACGATCTGACCCATTTTATTAGCTCTTATCTCCTCAAGGCATGCTAAATAATTCCGTTGATAATGTCGTTGCAGTCCAACTACAACATTCAGTTTTTTCATTTTGGCAATTTTGGCCGTTTCCAATACACTTCGTATTCCTTGGGCATCCGTAGCTACTGGTTTCTCCATAAAAACATGCTTATTTTTACTTATGGCATACTCAAAATGAATAGGTCTGAAACCAGGTGTAGTGGTTAGTAATACAACATCTGCTTTATCAATAGCTGCTTTATAGGCATCAAAACCCAGGTGTTTATCTTCATCCTTAACCGTAATTTTATCTGTATCACTAAATTTCTTAGACAATATTTCATAGCAGCTATCCAATCGATCCTGAAATGCGTCGGCCATAGCAACCAATTTTACATTTTCTTTAGTACTCAATGCCTGTGCCGCGGCGCCGGTACCTCTGCCGCCGCATCCAACCAGTGCAATTTTAATGGCATCATCCCCGAGGACATGTGCTGAAGCTGTTACGTCTAAAGGAACAGCTAATATTCCACCTGCTGCAAGAGCAGTGTTTTTGCAAAAATTTCTACGGGTAAGGGCGTGCTTTTTATTTTTCATTTTTAAAGTTTTTAATAATCATCAATTGCGTTAAGCCAATAAGCCTCAATTTCTTCCTTTGGAGGGGTTTCTTTCGGACGAATAATTCTAAAACCAATATGTGGGGCATTGGTAAACCACCAGCGGCTTTTAGGAATCTGAGGGTCAATTCTTTTCCATTCTGCTGAGGAGCCTAACCGGGCAGATGATCTGAGTTCTATAGCGGCGTCCATCCAGGAGCCTCCACGAACAGATCTGGGATATAGTTTTATAGGTCTTACCCATGGATTGTCTGTAGTTTGTTCTAATCTATTGGCATATGTATCTGTAGCGTATTCATCCATGGTCCATTCAGCAACGTTTCCGTGCATATCATAAAGGCCATACTTATTAGGTTGTTTAGCACCTACTTTCTGATATTTTCCTTTACTATTATGATCGTACCAGGCATATTTATTTAATTCGACGGGATCATCTCCAAAATAATAGGTGGCAGTACTCCCTGCCCTGGTCGCATATTCCCATTCAGCTTCTGTGGGAAGTCTATAGAAATTACCTGTTTTTGCGCTAAGCCATTTGCAAAACGTTATTGCCGCATATTGGGTGATATTTACCACCGGATACCCTTTTTTACCCATGCCGTGACTCATATCTACATATGGTGTTGTTGCGGAAGCTATGGCATCAATATCTATAGTAATTTCAGGATCTAAATCTTTCAGCCCAAAAGTATCGATTTGTCTCTCTAAAAAAAGCTCATATTGGTCCCATGTTATTTCAAATGCACTCATCCAGAAATCATTTACCAAAACCTGGTGCTGAGGTTTTTCATCTTCTTTATGGTGATTACTTCCCATCAAAAATTCACCTCCTTTTACAGGATTCATTTTAATCGTAATCTCACTTCCGGGGATTTCTTGCGAATAAGGAATGAAGGAATTAATTCTTGTCGTCATTTCTAAGGATTTGGAGCTTTCAACAGAGGTGAATGCCATGGATAAAAAAATGACAGATATCACCATAAAAAGAAGGATATTTTTTGGATTCATTTACAAATAATTAGAAATAACATGGCGCCAAGATATTTCTAAAATATTCATTTAGAACCTAATAAAAAAATTTCAGGGTCAATCTAATTTATCTGTAAGTGCTTTGAAAGTTATTTTGGCGCTCTTCTGGTTATAAAGGATATCATATACTGCATCTATAATCGGGGTCCTAACTTTCTTTTTAAATGTTGATTTCAATTTATAGGCACTTTCCGTTGCATAATAACCTTCTGCTATCATTTTCATTTCCATCATAGCACTTTTCACTCTATACCCTTTGCCAATCATATTTCCAAACATCCTGTTCCGGCTAAAAGTTGAATAGCCCGTAACGAGTAAATCGCCCAGATAGGCAGAATTGTTAATATTCCGTTTCATCTTATGAACTCTAGAAATATAACGCTTCATTTCGCGGATAGCATTGCTCATTAAAACGGATTGGAAATTATCGCCATAACCTAATCCGTGGGCTATACCAGCTGCCAAGGCATAAATATTTTTGAGCATTGCAGCATATTCGGTACCTATGATATCATCGGAAATCTTGGTCTTAATATAGTGGCTGTTCAGATGTTCGGAGAGCATCCTGGCTTTAGCAGTGTCAGCACAAGCAACTGTTAAATAGGACAAGCGCTCTAATGCCACTTCTTCGGCATGACAAGGACCTGTGATTACCCCAATATTTTCAATGGGAATATTATACTTTTGATGAAAATGCTCACCTACAATTAAACCTGTTTCAGGAACAATTCCTTTGATAGCTGAGAATATAATTTTGTCACTTAAAGGGATAGTAAGTTTTTTAAGTTCACTCTCTAAAAAAGCAGATGGAATTGCAAAAATCAACAGATTAGCCATAGAAACCGCCTCGTCCATGTTATTGGTAAGAACTAACTGTTTAAGTTGAAACTCAACAGAAGTAAGGTAATTAGGGTTGTGTTTGTTGACTTTTATATATTCTAAAGCATCCTCATTGCGCATATACCAGATTACTTTATCCTGGTTTTCAGTGAGCATTTTTACAATAGCTGTTGCCCAACTTCCACCACCAATAACTGCAATTTTTAATTCTTTTTCCATCAAATTAAATTAGACCATCAAATGTAATTAAAAAAAATAACGACTTAGATATTTGAAAGTCATAGAGTTATAATAATTTAGGAATAAATTGGCTATTCAAGAGACTAACAAACTCTCAATTTAGAAAACGATGAAATGCATAAAATTTTAACATCGGTTTACCTGTTTCTGTGCAATGAAAACTTTGAATTACGCGTTATTAAAGACAGTAGAGAATGGTATGAGAATGAAAAATTATTTTTGGTTGGTTATTTAGTTAGAAACCGCCCTGGATTTAAATCCAAGGGCGGTTTTTTTTGGTCATTAATTATTTTGGATACCATTACTAATTTAAAGCTATTTTTAGGGTAGGATGAAAGTAAATTTTCGAGGTTTTGGGCACTAATAAGAATTACCTTTTCAGATATCTTTTTTTAAAATCAGAAGGATTTTCATTCGCAATTTTTTTAAAGATACGATTAAAATAGGATAGACTTTCATAACCACAGTCGTAGCAAGTCTCACTGATATTTCTTCCTTTCAAAAGCAATCGTTTAGCCTGGCTAATACGATATTGGTTTAAAAATGACGTAAAAACACTTCCTGTGGCGCCTTTAAAATATCGGCAAAAAGCTTCTTTACTCAAATTGGAAAGTGCTGCCACTTCTTTAAGCTCTATTTTCCTTTGGTAGTTTTCATCTATAAATGCATAGATGTTTTTTAAACGGTCCTGTTGTTTTTGACTGTATTTATTTATTACCGGATAATCATGTAATAATACATACTCCTTAGAGGCCGCTAAAATGGAGAAAATATGCAGTACTTCAAGAAACTGTGAAAAGGGTCCCAAAACATAAAGTTTTTTGAGTCTTGAGCCAATATTTACCTTTGTTCTTCCGGTGAAAGCTATTCCATGCTGAGATTTTTCAAAGAGTTCAAATACTTCATTTAGCTCTGGTATTTCAGTAAATATTTTTTTCTTGAATGCCGAACTGACATGTAAAACCTCTTTTTTGTATTCGGTCTGAATACCATAATCGAAGTTCAAATGAGGAATATTAGACCCTATTAACACCAGATCACTATGTTCATATTGAGAAATATGATCCCCTACGTGCCTCGTTCCATTAGCCCCTTCTATATAAACCAGTTCATATTCCGGATGAAAATGCCAGTAGAATAAATCATTCAATCTAGGATTGTGTAGTAATCGGAAGGAGCTTTTGGCATCCGGATTTATTTGTTCTAATTGTATTTTCAAATCAAAAATTTAACAAAATTGCTATTATCTAGGTATATAATGTTTTGGAATGTTAATATAATTCAAATATTGATCAAAATCAAGGTGGTGATCTCCATTCGATCTATTTAGATTTGACTATCTTTTAATCACAATACAATATAATTATGGAAAAAGCAGCCTCCAAACTGGAAATGGCCAATAAGGCTCATAAGGATATTCCTGGAAATCCCTCAACGGCAACAAGTAGCAAAATGGAATTAAATGATCGGTCTAATAATGTTCCGTTAAGGGTTCTTAGCGAAAAGGACTGGGAATTTTGGAAGCATAACGGCTATATAGTAATTAAAAATGCGGTCTCTGCATCCCAGGCAAAGGCAACAGCAGATTTTTTGTGGGAATTTGATGAAAAGGACCCTAATGATAGTGAAACCTGGTATGTTCCACCAAGGGCTGAAATGCAAATGAAAGAACTAACAGGAACGGGTATGGTTGAGGTATACAATAACCAATACTTATGGAATAACAGGCAAATGCAACGCGTTTATGATGCCTTTGTGGATGTTTGGGGAACTGAAAAATTATGGGTAACAATTGATAGAGCAAATCTCAACTTTCCTCAAAGGCCGGGATTTGAAAGGAAAGGTTTTATTCATTGGGATTATGACCCTGAAACCAAACCGCAGAATGTACAGGGAGTATTGGCACTTGCAGATCAAACCGATGAGAATATGGGAGGTTTTCAGTGCATTCCATGGCTGTACCGGAATTACGAAAGTTGGAAGCTTACACAGCCAGAAGACCGGGATCACTTTCAACCGGATATTTCAGAACTGGAAGATAAAATTGTAAAAGTAAAACTAGAAATTGGTGACCTTCTTATTTTTAATAGTACGGAGCCCCATGGGATCAGGCCAAACAAATCTGAAAATAAAGTTAGGATTGCCCAATATATTTCTATGATGCCGGCAGAGGAAGAAAATGAAGAATTAAGACAATGGCGGATTAATTCCTGGAAGAACAGAATAGCTCCTGAGGGTTATGCATTTCCGGGTGATCCAAGAAATTGGGAACAGAACAGATACGATACTGCTAAATTATCTGAACTTGGCAAGAAATTATTGGGCCTTCATGGCTGGTAATTTATGAAATCCATAATTCTTTTAAATTAGGGCTATTAACATTTAATAAGTGCTATTTTTGCCCCCTTAAGATAATAAGGGTTTGAAGAAGTACTTAAATCTATTTGATTTTTCCCAAAAAGTTAATTACAAAACAGAAGTCCTATCCGGATTAACAGTTGCACTTGCTCTGGTACCGGAGGCGATAGCTTTTGCTCTTATTGCAGGCTTATCCCCTTTAACCGGATTATATGCGGCATTTGTTATGGGGCTGGTTACTTCTATTCTTGGAGGGAGACCGGGAATGATTTCAGGAGCAACCGGTGCAGTGGCAGTTGTCATAGTTTCACTTGCCATGGATTATGGCGTGGAATATGTATTTGCCGCAGTGATTTTGGCTGGAATCCTGCAGTTAGCAGCTGGATTTCTTCGATTAGGCAAATTGATGCGCCTTGTGCCTCATCCTGTAATATTTGGATTTGTAAACGGCCTGGCGATCATTATTTTTATGTCACAGTTAGACCAGTTCAAGTCGCCTGATGGCTTATGGTTATCTGGTAGCACATTGTTTATTTTTTTAGGATTAGTTTTAATCACAATGCTGGTAATTTGGGGATTACCCAAATTAAGTAAAGCAGTTCCTGCCTCATTAATTGCTATCCTGGCTGTTTTTGGTCTCGTACTTGCATTTGATATTGACACAAAAACAATTGGCGATATAGCGTCTATTCAGGGCGGTTTTCCACCATTTCATATCCCACAACTGCCTTTTACTTTAGAAACCCTGCAGATCATTTTTCCTTATGCGGCCATAGTTGCGGGTGTAGGGTTAATAGAGAGTTTATTGACGCTTAATATTATTGATGAAATCACAGAAACACGCGGGCGCGGCAATAAAGAAGCAGTTGCACAGGGAACAGCAAACATACTTTCAGGACTCTTTTCCGGGATGGGTGGCTGTGCCATGATAGGGCAGAGTTTAATCAATACTTCCAATGGTGCACGAGCAAGATTATCCGGCATAGTGGCTTCTGTAATGCTTCTTGTCTTTATTATGTTTGGGGCTAATTTGATTGAAAAAGTGCCTATGGCTGCACTTACAGGATTAATGATTATGGTTGCACTGGGAACATTTGAGTGGGCCAGTTTGCGTACCTTCAGAAGAATGCCGAAATCTGATGTCCTAGTAATGATATTAGTAACCTTGGTTACCATTTTTCTACATAATCTGGCGCTGGCTGTCTTGGTTGGTGTAATTATCTCGGCCCTTGTATTTGCATGGGATAACGCCAAGAGGATACGCGCCAGAAAATATATTGACGAGAATGGAATTAAGCACTATGAGATCTATGGGCCACTATTTTTTGGATCTGTGACTTTGTTTAATGAAAAGTTCGAGGTACTTGAGGACCCGGATGAGGTTATTATAGATTTTAAGGAAAGCAGGGTAGTAGATATGTCAGCCATTGAAGCATTAAACAAATTAACGGGACGCTATCACAAAGTTGGGAAGAAGGTACATTTAAGGCATTTAAGCGAGGATTGCAGGCTCTTGTTAACAAATGCAGATGCAATAATTGACGTAAATGTCCTGGAAGACCCCACTTATAAACTAGCAATAGATAAAGTTTAATTGCTACTGTATTGCGAATTTTACATTCACAGTACTCTCTATTTTTATTTTTTCAAATTCAATTTCAATGGGTTGATCTGCATCTGATTCTTTAGACATTTGCACCCTAACCATTCTATTCGTCATCCTATTTTGAACTCCTGTGTTTAGATCAGAAATAAAAAGAGCAGGGCCAAGTTTTTGATCTAAAGGTATAACCATTGCTTCTGCCTGGTTTTTTGCCGCACCCACAGCTCTCTGTCTTAGATTAATTTTGAGCTTTTCCAGACTTGAATATTCGGTTTTTGTGAGGTTTATATTGGAGATTCCGATAGATTCAAGGCCCATAATTACTCTGCCTGCAGTTACGGCATCATACACTAATAATGAATATTCTTTGTCTTTTTGAACATCTACTTTCCTGAGAAAGTACTTTTTAAAATTACTCCCCAAATCAGTAAGGGTAAGTTGTTTCTCGATATCAATGCCTAGTGTTTTCAGTTTGTCGGCCATTTTATTTTCTAATTTTTCAACCGAAGTTTTTCCTTTGGTGTCCGCTTCTGTAATTAGGATTGATAAATAAATACGGTCTGGTATAACTAAGGTATCTACTCTTGCAGTAGTCTCTAAATATGGTTGATCAATAAAGTTTTTACTTTGCCCGTAACTTGTGAGACTTGTTATTAAAAGAAGTGTTATCAAAATTCTCAAAGCTATTTTTTGTCGAATTAAATATTTCATATTTCCAATTTGTCTGTACGAAACTAAAACTTTCTTATTGCTTTTAAAAGATATAATGAGGGAAGTCATTACCTCAGTGAGTTTTCATTACCAATAAGAAAGTAAACACCACTCCATTGATTTAATTATTTAAAAAGAAAAAGTGCCGTACTCATCAATTTATTAACCGAGAACAGCACTAAATAAGATTCTTAATCCGTTTCTAAAGGGTACGTAAGTACTCTGCAATAGCCCGGGCATCTTCTTCACTAAGGTTTTGATTGAGCATGATGGCATTGTTGTATTCCTTTAATAAGGCTATAGCAATAGGGTCTTCTTTAAGCATAACATCCGGGTTTAAGATCATATTCATCACCCATTCCGGACTTCTGCGGTCATAAACACCCGCTAAGGCAGGTCCTATCATACGTTGGTCAGCCATATGGCAAGCCGTACAAATCGTTTTGTATTTTGCTTCACCTGCGGCAGCTAATTCGGCATCTATTTCTGCTGCAAATTCTAAGGAAGTTATAGGTCCAACTCCTTTGTTATTCAAATCAACCGGGACAGTTTCAGATTTAGTTTCTACTTTCACCTCCTTTTTGGCACGGTTCATTTCAAAACCCCCTTCTTTTTTCTCTTCTTTTTTCTCCCCGCAGCTCACTAGCAGAGCGCAAATTCCAATTATGGCAAATATTTTTCGCATGTTGTTTAGATTAGAGGCACTAATATATGAAATAGCACGTATCAAAAGAATTCCTTTATAAATTTTAAACCAATTTTTTCAGAATAAGATATGTTTTGTGGACCAAAGAAGCCTACATGTCCTCCATGTTTGGGCATATCAAGAAAAAGAAGTGGATTATTCTTTGCTTCTTCTACAGGGTAGCAATCCCGACCTAAGAATGAGTCGTCCTGCGCATTGATAATCAAGGTTGGAATTTTTATCCGGGGTATAAACTGAAGACTACTGCATTGTGCATAATAATCCAAGGCATCTTTAAACCCATGAGCTTTACTTGTATAAATATCATCAAAATCTTTTAGATTCCTGATGCTCTTTATTTCTTCTATAGAGATTAATTCTGGAAATTTCAGCTGTTTTAAATACAATTTCTCAACCAAATGTTTTTTAAATCTTTTGGCATAAAGTGAATTTTTCAATTTAAGCAATTGAATGAGAGAATCGTGTAAACTACATGGAACGGATACGGTTATTGCTCCTTTTATTTGACTAGCCACAGGCCCTTCTCCCAGATATTTTAGTGTCAGATTGCCTCCTAGGCTAAATCCTTTAATATAAATGCTGCTATATTTCCGGGTAGAAAGGATATGTTGTATGACCTCTTTGAGATCTTCTGTAGCTCCGGAATGATAAGATTTGAAAAGACGGTTGGTTTCACCGCTACATCCTCTGAAATTAATTGCACAACTATCCAGTCCGTTGGAATTAAAATGCTTGGCGCTTCCTGTTATGTAGGGGCGTTGCCCATGTCCTTCAAGACCATGTAAAAGAATAACTACAACATTAGTTGGTGTAGCAGAAAAGCTCCAGTCGAGGTCTACAAAGTCTCCATCCTCAAGTTCCAGACGCTCCCTTTGTTGGTTAAGGTCTGTGACCTTTCTAATCAAGCCGGAATAAATAGTAGATATATGACCACTTTTAAACGGGAGGGGAGGACTGTAATGAGATTTAACCAAAGGCATTAGTAAAGTACATGGTCTTTAGGTTTAACAGGACCGGGAAGGTTTTCTTTATCCAGCATATCGTGTAAATCAATTTTAATTGTTCGTCATAAGGGGGTCTAAGGCACATCATTTCGAATAAATTTCCAATAAAGCAATTTGCGCTTCAATCGCTGCTTTAAATTCATATTTAAGTTGGTCAACGAGTTCGGTAACGGTAAGCACATTATCTACGGTAGCAACTCCCTGACCTGCTGACCAAATGGTTTTCCAGGCTTTCGCTTCTGTATCTAATTCCTTTCCAAAGTCAACTTTAACATCCTTTTTTAGGTCTTCTTCTGTAATTCCTGCTGCGGCAAGACTGGCTCCAAGAAAATTAGCGTGTACTCCGGATATGGCAGCAGTGTAGGTTATATCACTGGCCCCTGCTTTTATGATCATCTGCCGGTAATCCTCCGGAGCTTTACTTTCAAGAGTGTTAATAAATCGAGTACCCATATAAGCCAGGTCTGCACCCATTTGCAAGGCCGATGCAATATCCCTGCCCGTACTTATACAACCTGATAGGATAATGGTTTTATCGTAAAACTTTTTAATTTCTGCCACAAGGGTCATCGGATTAATCGTACCTGCATGCCCCCCTGCCCCTGCTGCAACTAATATTAGCCCATCTACGCCGGCTGCCGCCGCCTTTTCTGCATGCCTTTTTTTAATTACATCGTGAAAAACCAGCCCGCCATAGCTGTGTACAGCATCAACTATTTGCGAAACCGCTCCCAAAGAGGTAATAATGATAGGAACCTTATGCTTAGTGCATAACTTCAGATCTGCTTCCAGCCTTGGATTTGTAGGATGAACAATCAGATTTACGCCAAATGGTGCTGCTTTAACTCCTGTTTTTTCTTCAAAAGTGTCTAATTCAGATTTTATTTGAATTAGCCATTCTTCAAATCCTTCACTTGTCCGTTGGTTAAGGGCAGGAAAAGTTCCTATAATTCCATTTTTGCAACATTCAATGACCAATTGAGGACCAGAGATAAGAAACATGGGCGCTGCGATAGCAGGTAAAGAAAGTTCTTTAATAAATGCGGGTTTGTTAGCCATAGTTGTATTTTATGGCATTAAAAATAAGTATAAATTCTTGGGCAGCGTCTACTCGGTTTATCAAAACTATATTATTTTGAATGTTCTTATGCCCGTTTAAGAACTATTAAAAATAGAAATAATATTTCCAAAGGATTTTGATACATAAAAAAGTAATATCAGAGCCTCTGGGAATTCTGTAAAATCTGTTTATAAAATATCATAAGCAAAAGATATGTTCTGGCCTGGCCATATAACGATAAGAGTTCTTAAAGTATTATTATACTCAATGAAAAGGTTGTTAATGTCACAAAAACAGTTACTCAAGCATTGATTTTTAAACGTTTTGGTTTTTTACTTACTAGGTAAACTCCTAACAATACCAAACAAGCAGCACCTATTTTAACAATGGTAAGTTCGTCTTTACCTGTAATTACAGCAAATAAAATTCCAATTACAGGTTGTACATATACAAAGGCACTTACTGTGGATGCTTTTAGTTGAGTTAGGGCAAACACATTAAACAAATAAGCGCAAAAAGTAGTCCCAATTACCACAAATGCCATTTTCCAAATTGCTTCAAATGGCAGGGTTGACCATGAAACTTCTAAAAATTCAGGTAGGGCAACTGGCAAATTATATAGGATACCAATCAGGAACATCCACTTTAAAAGAGTAAAAGGGTGGTATTTTTCCAGCAATTTTTTTACAAGAATAAGATATAGTCCAAAAAATAAAGCGTTCAATAAGAAGAGAGAATTGCCCAAAGGGATATTTGATGCATCTTGTCTAATTTCATTACCGTAAAGCACAAGAAAAAGGGCACCTGCAAGACCAATTAATATACCGGCGATTTTAAGCGCTCTAATTTTTTCTTTAATTAAAAAAAAAGATAAAATCACCACTATGATTGGGGTTGTAGTTACAAGAACTGCGCTGTTTATTGGAGTTGATAATTCTAAACCTTTAAAAAATGCTAACATATTAATCGCCATGCCAAAAAGGGAACATAGTATTACCCTGCCCCAGTCCTTCCATTCGATCTTTTCTTTAGGCCCCAAAAATGAAATACTCCAAAACAAAATGGTTGCTCCAATTACTCTAAGCATTATAAAGCCAAAAGGTTTAATATACTCTGGCATCACCCCTTTGGCAATAGTATGGTTTAATCCATAAATTGTTGTAGCGCCCAGGGCGGCTAATATGGCTAGAGTTCGTTTGCTCAAGAATGAATAGTTTCTTTGGCTGTAGCAACTACCTTATTGCTATTTCCAATAAATATTTGATTGTTGACCAAAATAACAGGTCTTTTTAAGAAGGTGTAATGTTCCAAAATCAGCTTCTCATAGTTCTTTTCTTCAAGTTGCCGATCTTTTAATTGGCGTTCATTAAATAGGCGTGCCCTTCTGCTAAACAAGGCTTCATAACTACCTGCTAAATTTCGCATTACTTTTAATTGCTCCGGGGTAATTGGATCTGATTTAATATCCTGAAGCTCAATATCACCAAGGGGTTTTAGTTCATTTAAAATACGTTTGCAGGTATCACAACTACTTAAGTAATAAATTTTCTTCATGACTATTTTTTATCGAATTCAAAATTATAATAACTACCGCTATTTTTTTTAAATGAATATGCTATTTTTATTATTCGTTAACGCATTGTTACTAATCGTAAAATAGGCACACATTGAAAAAAATACTTGATATCACAATTCAAAACAGGAAGATACTATACAAAATATTAAAACGAACTCCTCCCGAACTTCTATTTGAAATTCCCGAAGGCTATCGCAATAATATTTGGTGGAATATAGCTCATGTTGTTGCTACTCAACAAATACTTATTTATAAAAATAGTAATCTCCCTGCGCGTATTGATGATTCTCTAGTTCAAAAATTCAGAAAAGGGACATTGCCGGATATAAATCCTACCAGTGAAGAGTTAGATCATATTGGCGCTTTTTTACTTTCCACGGCAGAATGGGCTCAGGAGGATTATGAAAATGGGGTTTTCAAAGAGTATAATGAGTATAAGACCAGTACCAAGGTCACATTGCGTAATGTTGAAGACGCTTTGGCATTTAATCTATATCATGAAGGCTTACACCTTGGTGTTATACTTTCTTTCGAAAAAATTCTATTAAAAGAAAAGGCGCTCTAAGTCTTGATATTCCCTGATAAAAATTTTTGGATATCCTTATAAGGAAGTGTCAGCTCTATAGGGCCATCTGCAAAGGACGCCACTTCATATTGATTATACAATAGTTTGAGCCCTTTCTCAGTAAAACCAATATTTTCTGGTAAATAAAAATGGTCTTTCTCAAACATAAAACCTGTACTGTTAATTGGATTATTTACCGGGATATTCTGTTGTAATCTGAATTGGGTTTCTGCATACTGTTCAAAACCTTCCTTATCTTCAAATAACTCCCGGTCTTCCATTTCCTTCCCTCTTTTTTTATTAAAATTTAAATAAGCAGTTGATCCATAACCATGAGCACCACCGGTAAATAAATAAGACTGCAGTTCAATAGTGAGGAGTTCATTATCTTCATAGGTAACCATTCCATTTATTTTTGCCTTCCATCCTATAGTTTCATCAGGATAGATCTTTTTTAATTCAAAATAGCCATTTGTAAAGGACTCAATGGCCTCCTGAATAGTTTCGGCATTAATTTCATCATCAAAAGTTAATTTAGAAATAACTTCTTCCTGTAAAGCGAGATTAATAGATTTAGCCAGTTTGTTATTACCCAATGCCTTCGGCAATTCAATGGTAACTTCAGGGCATTCCTTACATTTAGTATTCGCCAGTGTTAATGCTTCAAATGTAATATTACCGCTGTCCTGGCAGCTAACAATTAGGGCTAGAAAAAAAAGGCAGGTTACAATACGCTTCATTGAGATGAATTTGGATCTATTGCAAATCTACGGATTCATTGGTTTCTCCAAAAGATAACAATACATTTGTGAACATAAATTTATAATATGAGTGAGAAGGAATTGAGATTTAATAGCAAGGTAATACATGGGGGACAAAAGCCGGACAAGGCTTATGGTGCAGTGATGCCACCTATTTATCAGACATCTACCTATGCTCAAACTAGTCCGGGCGAGCATATGGGGTATGAATATTCCCGCAGTGCCAACCCAACAAGGAGTGCGTTGGAAAATGCGCTTGCCAGTATTGAAAACGGGAATTTCGGATTGGCATTCGCCAGTGGATTAGCAGCCATGGATGCAGTTATTAAACTATTAGGGCCAGGTGATGAAGTGATATCAACTAATGATCTTTACGGTGGAAGTTATCGTCTTTTCCGACAGATCTTTGAAAAGTATGGAATCAAATTTCACTTCATAGGCATGCAGGAAGTATCTAAAATTGCTGCATTAATTAATTCAAACACGAAACTAATTTGGGTTGAGACTCCGACAAATCCAATGATGAATATTATTGACCTTAAGGCGGTTTCAGAATTGGCCAAAAGCAATAAGTTGCTTTTGGCAGTAGATAACACCTTCGCAACACCATATTTGCAACAGCCTCTCGATTTAGGGGCCGACATAGTCATGCATTCTGCTACTAAATATCTTGGTGGGCATAGCGACGTGGTGGTGGGAGCTTTAGTTGTGAAGGATGAGGTATTGGCAGAGAATTTGTATTTCATTCAGAATGCCAGCGGAGCCGTATGTGGTCCTATGGATAGTTTTTTAGTACTTAGAGGGATTAAAACATTGCATGTAAGAATGCAGCGGCATTGTGAAAACGGAAAACAAATTGCCGAATATTTGCTTGCGCATCCTAATATTGAAAAAGTATACTGGCCCGGATTTAAGGATCATCCCAATCATGAAATTGCCACAAAACAAATGAAAGCATATGGCGGAATGATATCTTTTGTACCTAAAGGGAGCAGTTTTAAGGATGCTATTGCAATAGTAGAAAAGCTAAAGGTTTTCACACTTGCAGAATCATTAGGAGGGGTGGAGAGTTTAGCGGGTCACCCGGCAAGTATGACTCATGCCAGTATTCCTAAAAAAGAACGGGAAAAAAGCGGGGTTGTCGATTCACTTATTCGACTTAGTGTAGGAATTGAAGATGTCCAAGATCTTATTTCTGACCTGGAACAGGCAATCGCATAAATTTTATCATATTTTTAAAAAAAGCTACTTTAAATTGCAGAAAAGATATAATTTTGCTCTGTAATTTTTAATTCAATAAAACTTTAGCTAATCAAATATAATATGAACACAACTATCGAAACATTTATGGATGAGGTGAGAACCCGAAATGGTCATGAACCGGAGTTCATCCAGGCGGTACAGGAAGTAGCTGATACGGTAATTCCTTACATAGTCGAACATGAAATCTATTACGGGAAAAACATCTTGTTGAGGATGGTGGAACCGGAGCGGTTGATTTCCTTTCGAGTTTCCTGGGTAGATGATGATGGTGAGATACACGTAAACCGCGGATATCGGGTACAAATGAATTCGGCAATAGGGCCTTATAAAGGAGGACTTCGTTTTCACCCATCAGTTAACGCGAGTATTCTTAAATTTCTGGCTTTTGAACAGGTATTTAAAAATAGTTTAACTACACTTCCAATGGGTGGCGGAAAAGGTGGTTCAGATTTTGACCCTAAAGGTAAATCTGACGATGAAGTTATGCGGTTTTGCCATGCTTTTATGACAGAGTTAAGTAGGCATATAGGACCTAATACAGATGTTCCGGCAGGGGATATTGGAGTAGGAGCAAGGGAAATCGGGTTCCTTTTTGGGATGTATAAG
>CAZHWD010000101.1:0-8391 GCA_964536335.1 uncultured Eudoraea sp.
GACCGCATCCAGGTTATCAAAGGCTGGCTGGATGGCAAGGAAACCAAAGAAAGGATCTATGATGTTGCGGTATCAGATGGCCGGAAGATACATCCGGATGGAAGGTGTAAGACCCCCGTTGGCAGTACTGTAGATGTAGCCGATGCGAGTTATACCAACACCATTGGAGATCCTTTGCTCACAGCCCATTGGGTAGATCCTGATTTCGATGCCAAACAGCGTGCTTTTTATTATGTCCGGGTCATTGAAATTCCGAAACCACGCTGGACAGCTTACGACCAAAAGTTTTTCGGTATAAAAATGTCGGATGAAGTGCCCATGACCGTACAGGACAGGGCTTATACGAGTCCGATATGGTACACACCCAATTAGATAATAGTTGTAAGTGAAAAGTGAATAGTGAAAAGTGCTTGCCCGTCTGTATCCGCCTTAGGCGGAGAAGTCAGAATAAGTGAAAAGTAATAATGACTCATACTTGTTGCACCAAATATAATTAGCTCATTCTATTGAACTATTCACTGTTCACTATTCACTTTTCACTTTTCTCTTATACCTTAAAAATGGTTAACGGTTGACGGTCTTATTAAAAGACACTCTCCGTCCGCCGTTTACTGTCTTTGGTTTTCCAACTTCTGACCACCACTCACTGGTACTTCAGCCTTAGCCTAATCTCATCGCCTAATATCTATTACCCAGCACTCCATCCTGGATATGTACCACCTTTGTGTTATTGATGCCTATTGCTTAGTAATTTACCTTTATTCTCATGAAAAAACTATCAATTATTCTGACTGCCATTCTGATGGCACAAGTAACGACAAATGCCCAATCCAACGAGGAAGGTATAGACATGATCCAGGCCTTATTTGGCATGGACAAAAAAGAAATGTACACCAGTATTATTAAGGTCCAAGGACCTGTAGCAGATAATTTCTGGGCACTTTACGATGAATACGAGGCCAAACGCAAAGACCTGGGAAAAAACCGTATCAAATTGTTGCAGCAATATGCCGATAATTACGACACCCATTCACAGCAACAACTAGATCAAATGATGAACGATCATATTAAACAGAAATCCAGCCTGGATAAGCTGATCAACCAGTACTACAAGAAGATCAGAAGTTCAGCAGGATCCAAAGCGGCAGCCCAGTTCCTGCAGTTGGAGAATTATATCCTGGCTGCCACTCGCCTCGATATTATGGATAATGTTCCTTTTATTGGGGAATTAGAAACACAATAAGGAAATGTAAAAACTGTATAAAACATATACTATGAAAAAACTACTTGTACTTTGCTGTATAACCATTGCGCTGAGTAGCTGCTATAAGACTCCAGACACCAGTTCGTTGTCCAACGACCTGTTAGTGGCCACCAACCGCGATTTAAGAGTCGACTTTGCCGACTTTACTACTTACCACATTTCAGACACGATTCCACGTATTACCGATAGCCCTACTGATACTATATTAGTTGGTTCGGAGGCACAGGAAATTGTGAACAAGATCAAAGAAAATATGGATGCGCGTGGTTATCAATTTGTAGAGCGCAATCAAGATCCAGATCTTGCTGTTATCCCAGCTGTCATTAGGGTTACCTCTGTAGGAACTGTATGTACTGGATGGTGGTATGGCTACCCGGGCTACTATCCTCCGGGATATTGGGGTCCCTGGGGAGGTTACTACTATCCGTATTGCGGTTTCTATAGTTACGATACAGGCTCTTTGAATATAGATTTAATGGACCTTTTGAATTCGGAAATTGATAATAACATCAGCGCTACATGGACGGCTACTATGTTTGGGTCGCTCAATTCATCGGACGATGTAAACCTCGACCGTGCTCTCACGGCTATAGACCAGGCATTTGATCAATCTCCATATATAACCACAGAATAAGTAGCTATGAAAAGAATATTATCATTTTGCATCATTGCATTCACCTTAGGCGTGAGTGCCCAGACTAATTCAAGAAATGTCAGCATTCTCGATAGAGATATGTTTATTTTAAACTGGGAGATCGCTTTTCCGACGAATAACGATTTCCTGTCTGAAACCAGTTTTGGAAATGGCAGGCTAGAATACAGGCATATGATCACGAATCAATTTGCCTATGGCATTTCAATCGGTTGGAATTCCTTTGAAGAAAATGTGGATCAGCAACTATTTGAGGAGGAAGATGGAAGTACTGCGGTATATACAGACCTAATAAGACAAGTGTATCAGGTTCCTTTTAGCGCAAACGGCTATTACTATTTTGGAGGAAATGAAGAGTTTCGGCCATACGCAGGCCTGGGTCTGGGAGCCAATTATTCGGAACAAACAGCGTATTTCAATGTCTTCATTGTAAAAGATTCGAATTGGGGATTTTATCTCAGACCGGAAATTGGAGCACAATATATGCTCGGCAACGGGTTTGGTTTTATTGGATATCTAAGCTATAACTACGCCACTAATTCCAGTGAATTCTTCGATGTGGATAATCTGGCACATGTAGGTATCGGACTGGGAGTAAGCTGGGCATTGTAAGAGGGTTAGTGGTAAATGGTAGACAGCAGACGGTCGCAAGATAGGTCCTGATGGAAGGTGTAAGACCCCCGTTGGCAGTACTGTAGATGTGGCCGATGCGAGTTATACCAAAACGATTGGAGATCCTTTGCTCACAGCCCATTGGGTAGATCCTGATTTCGATCCCAAACAGCGTGCTTTTTATTATGTCCGGGTCATTGAAATTCCGAAACCACGGTGGACGGCTTACGACCAAAAGTTTTTCGGTATAAAAATGTCGGAGGAAGTGCCAATGACAGTGCAGGACAGGGCTTATACAAGTCCGATTTGGTATACGCCGAATTAAGTAAAAATTGATGTTGTTGGTAGGTCACTGTATTTGGTAAACACAAGTTTTTAGATGCCTATGTAGGTTTGTCCTGTATGCAATAGACGGGTATTTTATTGCGGTAGAATGGGATATTGAAAAAGATGAGATAATAGGTAAGGTACTTTTTAAATATAGCCAGGATCTATTAGCAACTGGCAGACCCTACAATAGTGCTGATGAAAAACATATTGGCATGAAGCCAGGTGACGACCGCTTTCATAAGATTTCCGGTACTTGTCTTTATAGTGAGGCCCAATGCTCCTTGATTGATTGAAAGGAGATATTTTCCATATTGACTTGGAACATATTGTGAATAGTTTTCAAAGTTAATCCCATTAAATTTAACCAGGCCTGCATCTGTGGCAATCCATACAAATCCCAGACTATCAGGGGTCACATGTCGTACTTCATCTGAAGGAAGCCCATTGTCTGTAGAATATCAGGACACGTGCATATTCTGCCCGCGCCCCATTTCCCACAACCCCTGGAGGCCCCTGAGGTGGTCATAGACCCCTCCAAGGTTGCGACGGGTGCTCTCCAATATGGAACCTGTGCCCTGCCATAGTGCAGGTGCAATGGCCGCAGTGATGGCCCCGGACCTGAGGGCGTCTGAGATAGTACTAGACAAAGAGGCCTTTGTGGCTGTGCTCCGTGGCGGTACTAAATTTGCCGCCGGCATGCCTGCCCATCCGGACATTACAGATGAACAGTTAGAGGCACTACAACATTACATACGCCAGAGGGCCCGCGAAACCCTGCCTGAGGACGAAGTCATGATGCAGCAAAAAGGTCTGGGAACCACCAGTGCGCAGGCTGCCCATTAGGGGAGAATCGCTTTTAATACTTTTCCCTATTAGTGAAAAAAAATCTGGTTCAGGGCAATGTGCTTGTGATTTGTCATCGTCCTACCCGTCGACAGGTTTGGAATTTGAAAATTAAAAAAGCCTTTGAAATTCACGAAGGCTTTTTGTTGTGTTCCCGCTACACTTTCAATATGTTGCCATGAACAAGCCTGCCAAATGCAGTTAAATGGAGACCTACCTACCGGTTTACCCGCCTTAGGAGGGCAGGCCCGCCTTATGCGGGCAGGCAGGTCGAACCAGGGCGGTTAAATTATTCTTAGCCAGTTATTTAACAACTAAAAACGTTTTCGGTTTTATTGAATTGAACTGACCAATATCATTTACAATAGTTAATTTAAATCCTATATTCCGAAGTTATATAACCGGCTCATACATTCGAAATAGACTTCTAAAAATATAACTTGCTTTAGTAAGGTATCATCCTCTCTTTCTGAAGTTAATAATAAAAGTAGGATTAATTAAATACCATTTACAATGATTACAACAAGAAAACGTCATGAGGTGGAGATGGAAATGAAAGAAACATTAGGATTGGTTCCTGGTTTCTTTAAAAGTATCCCCGATCAATACCTTGATTACGAATGGCAAATGTTCAAAAAGCTTGAATTGGGCGAAACATTAATCCCAAATAAGTATAAAGAGCTTATGGGCATTGCAATTCATGCGGAGACTAAGTGCATTTATTGTACTTTATTTCACACAGAAGCAGCAAAATTATTTGGTGCAACTGAAGAAGAAATTCAGGAAGCTGTTCATTTTGCTAAGATGAGTGTTGGTTGGAGCGTTTATCTAAACGGCATGCGAACGAATTATGATGAGTTTGCCGATGAGTTTACCCAAATTGGTGAATTTCTTAAAACCAAACAACTCACCCATGCAAATTAAAAAAGGGCAAAGAAACATTTTTCAAATTACATTAACGGGATATGAACTAGCGACCTTAATATCATCCGCCAGATGGATTGTTGATGGAGCTAAAGGCGAATTAACTTTGGAAGCTGCCAAAAATCTTAAACAACTATTGGACAACTATGATAACGCCACAAAAAGGTTGCATAGCCAATCATCTTCCTGAATAAGGTCCATTTGAAAGTTGGAAAAGTTTCATTTAAACGTGGATTCCATAACTTAAATTAATAAAGTGATGTTTCAATGTAAAAATTTGCAATCGGATGTCAGATTTTTTCTGGCGTCCGATTTTTTATTAGTACGAAAGTTACTTTGCTTACAAACTATTATTCAATGAGGGTTTAAAAAGAATTGGATTAAAAAAAGTAGAATTATGAAAATCAATAAAAAAGACATTCCAATTGTCATGCAAACCCCTGATTCTATTATGCGTAACATAAGCGGTTATGGAGGGATGACCATTGCTTTTAATGAAATCCCTAAAGGAACTGACTTTACACCTTTGTTTCAAGGACTAAAAAATAATAGTTGCCATTGCCCTCATTGGGGCTACATTGTTGAAGGAGTAATACGTCTAATTTATGATGATAAATCTGAAGAAATTGTCAAAACGGGTGATGTTTTTTACTTTCCTGCGGGTCATTCTGCTATTGTTGAAGAAGATTTGAAATTAATTGATTTTAGTCCTGAGAAGGAGTTCGGTGAAGTGATGGAACATATCGGTAAAAAAATGTCTGAATTTGAGGAATAAATTCCAAAATATTAAAACCAACAATGACTTAAGCATCAATCAGAAAAGGGAATAACAACTTTTTGTGTTTATCCGGTCACTTAGTTTTTAAAATGACCTATCTATTGGTTATATTTAAGAGATAGAATCATTTTGAAATGAATACAACCTACGACGCCATCGTCATTGGGTCCGGCATTTCTGGTGGATGGGCCGCTAAGGTATTGTGTGAAAACGGTCTTAAAACCTGTGTTGTGGAACGGGGAAGAAATGTGGAGCACAATAAAGATTATACTACTGCTCACCTGCAGCCATGGGAACTTCCTCACGGCGGCTGGATGCCCAGGGCATTCAGGGATGAAAACCCCTTGATCTCCAAATCGGCAGGTTTTGGTGAAGATACAGCCCACTTTTTTATTAAAGATAAGGATCAGCCCTATGTACAAAAAAAGCCTTTCGATTGGATTCGCGGATTTCAAGTGGGCGGAAAATCCTTAACATGGGGCAGAGCTTGCCAGCGATGGAGCCAATCCGAATTCGAATCCCCTTTCAAATATAAGTATGGGATTCAGTGGCCTGTAGATTACTCGGAAATAGCTCCCTGGTATCATTTAGTAGAAGACTTTATAGGAGTATGCGGAAATAAAGACGGCTTAGAATCCATGCCCGATGGGGAGTTCTTACCCCCTTTCGAAATGAATTGTGTTGAACGCCATATGAGTAAGGCATTAAGCGACAGTTATCCGGACCGGCACCTGGTGCATGGAAGATGGGCGCACCTGACTGAGCCTAAAGAACACCATTTAGAATTGGGCAGAGGAAGATGCCAATCGAGGAATCTTTGTATGAGAGGATGTCCTTATGGCGCTTATTTTAGCAGTAATTCCAGTACCCTGCCTTCGGCGCAACGAACCGGAAACCTCAGCATTCTTTCAGATGCGGTTGTGGTGAAAATAATTTATGACGACCACCAAAAAAAGGCAACTGGCATTGAGTATATAGATACTGCAACGGGATTGTCTCAAAAGTTAACAGCGGGCATAATTTTTGTTAATGCCTCGGCCCTGAATACAAATCTTATCTTATTGAACTCTACCTCAGATCGTTTTCCGAATGGGCTGGGAAATGATCATGACATCCTGGGGCGTTATGTAGGTTTTCACAATTACCGTGGATGGGCCTCGGGCCGGTTTGAAGGGTTTAGGGACACCTATGTTTATGGCAGGAATCCTTCTGAACTTATTTTAGCCAACTTCAGAAATGTTTATAAGAATGATATGCCTTTTGTTGGTGGATATACCATTTTCAGCGGGGCATACCGGGCGCGAAATGAAGAAGCTCCCGAAAATGGCCCCGGTATTGGGGCGGCATATAAAGAAGGCCTGCGCTTTCCGGGAGATTGGCAGGCTTATATGTATATGCAGGGCGAGACCGTTCCAAAAGCATCTAACAGGGTTTATTTGTCCGACACAGAAAAAGATCCCTGGGGAATTCCACAGCTCGTAACGGATGTGAATTATGACGATAACGACGAACTGATGGTTCAGGACTTTTTAAAGGAGAGTAAAACTATGCTGGAAGTCATGGGATGTACCGATATTGAACTGGACGATTCTAAACAAGCTCCTGGCCTGGACATTCACGAAATGGGAGGGTGCAGAATGGGGACCGCTCCAAAATCGTCTATGCTAAATGCTTTCAACCAATTGCATCTGTGCCAGAATGTCTTTGTCACCGATGGTGCGTGTATGACCAGTACAGGAAACCAAAGCCCATCCTTGCTTTATATGGCGTTTACGGCAAGAGCTGCGACCTACGCCGCCGAACAATTTAAAGCCCATAGAATATGAAAATTACGCAACAGAACCAGGTAGGAGTTGGTATCATAGGGTCCCAATTTATCGCTAGTATTCATGCCGAAGCGCTGAAAACGGTGCCCGATGCGGTTATTGTGGCGGTAATGTCTCCCAATGAGGCGCATGTAAAAACCTTTGCTGAAAAACACCAGATTCCTAATTGGTTTACTGATTTGGAGGCCTTTTTGGCCCTGGACGACATTGATATGGTTATCCTGGGTGCCCCCAACTATTTGCATTGCGAACTAGCCGTTAAAATAGCAGCGGCAAAAAAGCATGTAGTAGTAGAAAAACCCCTTTGCCTAAACCTGGAGGAAGCAGACCTGATGATAGAAACCTGCAAAAAAAATAAGGTGAAACTTATGTATGCAGAAGAGCTCTGTTTTACGCCAAAATATGTACGCTTAAAGGCGCTCTTAGATGAAGGCGCTTTAGGGTATCCGGTACTCTTAAAACAGTCTGAAAAGCATGACGGACCTCATGCATCTCATTTTTATGATGTCGAAAAATCAGGGGGCGGTGTTATGATGGATATGGGATGCCATGCCATTCAATTCTTCAGGTGGCTAAACCCTAACGCGTCCATTGTTTCGGTCTATGCACAAATGCAAACCTCTGTACATCATGATAAAACCATTGGAGATGACAACAGCGTACTCATTTTGGAATTTAGCAATGGGGTAACGGCAATTGCAGAAGAAAGCTGGATCAAAAAAGGAGGGATGGATGATAAAGCGGAAATACATGGAAGTGAAGGGGTCGCATATGCCGATGTACTGCAGGGAAATTCCCTACTAACCTATAGTGAAAAAGGGATAGGGTATGCAGTAGAAAAAGCAGGAAACACAAAAGGCTGGAGTTTTACCATGTATGAAGAACTGTGGAACTATGGATTTCCACAGGAGATGGCTCATTTTGTGGACTGTGTTAAGAATAACCGTACCCCCCTGGTTACCGGGGAAGATGGCAAAGCTGTTTTAGAGGTTCTTTTCGCTGCATATGCTTCCGCAGGAGCAGGAAAAAAGATCATGATGCCCTTTAAGACTGATGCCAAAAAACCGTATGTATTATGGAAAAAATAGACCGCAGAAATGCTTTAGGGATATTAGCCCGGTGGTCTGCCGGAAGTTTTATCCCCTTTTCCTGGCTTGTAGAA